>JANMVS010000505.1:0-21985 GCA_031392885.1 Verrucomicrobiota bacterium | reverse complement strand
GCGGGCGGAGATCGAGGTGACCGTCGTCACGCTCAGTGAAAATCGTCACGCCACCGGGCGGAGCGGCATCACGGTGCACGGCGACGCCGCGCTGTCGACTGTCCAGGGCCGGTTGTTCGATCTGTTATTTCTGCCCGGGGGCGCCGGGGTGAAAAACCTGCGGGCCGATCCGCGGGTGGGTGAATTGGTCCGGCAACACCATGCCGCCGACCGCTGGCTCGCCGCGATCTGCGCCGCCCCCACGGTGTTGAATGATTGCGGTCTGCTCGCCGGCAAGCGCTACACCGCTCACTTCTCCGTGGCCGGGGAATTGCCGGCAACCCTCTCTGCTGAACGCGTCGTGACGGATGGAAGAATCACCACCTCACGTGGAGCTGGCACCGCGGTGGAATTCGGGCTGCACCTTGTGGCGCTGCTGACCTCCTCAGCCAAATCGTCGGAAGTAAGCAAAGCTATTTGCCTTTAAGGCTTTGCGGGCAAATCGGCATTGCTACGGGCCCCGGCTTACGGTGGAATAGGGACAGCCCGCAACGGGCCGTCGTTTGCGAACAGATGAACTTAATTCAGGTCTCGCCGCCTCACTACTACGGAAGCGACGGGGCGAAGCCGTCATTAGAGTGTTAAACCCATGTGCGGCATAGCGGGCATTGTTTCGCCCCGGCTTGATTCCGGCGTCCGTGAGGAGGCGATAGCCCGCATGGTGCAGCGCCAGCAGCACCGCGGGCCGGACGATCGCGGTCTGTGCTCCCAAGGACCCGCGACGCTGGGCATGTGCCGGCTGGCGATCATCGATCCGGCCAACGGCCACCAGCCGATGCTGAGCCCGGACGGACGCTTCAGCCTCATTTTCAACGGCGCGATCTACAACTACCGCGAACTGCAGGCCGGGCTGGCCGCGCGCGGTTGGATTTTCAAGACCAACTGCGACACCGAAGTGCTGCTGGCCGCCTTTGTCCTCGATGGCGCGGCCTGCCTGCGGCAGTTGCGCGGCATGTTCGCCTTCGCCCTCTGGGACGCGCAGGAACAAAAACTTTTCGCCGCCCGCGATCCGCTCGGGATCAAACCGCTGTACTACGCCCGCCTGCCCGGCACGGGGGTGGTCTTTGCGTCCGAGCTGAACGCGTTGCTCGCCAGCGGTCAGGTACCGCGCGAGATCGACCCTGTTTCCGTCAGCGAATATCTGGCGTGGTTCAGCGTGCCAGCCCCGCGCACCATCTACCGCGGGGTCGCCAACCTGCCGCCCGGCCACTGCCTCACCGCCGATGCGGGCGGGCGGCTCAAAACCGAGCCTTGGTGGCAAATGCCCGCGCCAACCCGTCCCGGGCAGATCGCAACCAACTACCATGATTTCGTCCACGGCCTCCGTCACCAGTTGGAGGACTCCATTCGCGCGCACCGGGTGGCCGATGTGCCCGTCGGCGCCTTTCTCTCCGGCGGCATGGACTCAACGGCGATCGTCGGGCTGATGACGAAAAGCGGCGCGAGCCGGCTGAAGACCTTCTCGCTGATCTTTGGTGAGGCCGGATTCTCCGAACAGGCCAGTGCGCGGCTCGCGGCGCAAGCCTTCGGCACCGAGCATCACGAGGAATTGATCACGGGCGCGCGGGTCGCCGCGGACCTGCCCCGCATTCTCGGCAGCTTTGACCAGCCCACCGGCGACGGCATCAACACCTATTACGCAAGCCAGACGGCGCGCCAGGGCGGCGTGACCGTGGCGCTGTCCGGTCTGGGCGGCGACGAACTGTTCGGCGGCTATCCTTCGTTCCGCGACCTGCCCCGCCTGAACCGGCTCTTGCCCCTGTGGCGGCAACTGCCCGGCACTCTGCGTACCATGATCATCGACCGCTTGCGGAGCCGCTCCGGCGCGCGCGCCCGCAAGCTCGCCGATTTTCTGGCCCACGCCCGCGACCTCCACGAACTCGCCTCGCTGCAGCGCCGCGTGTTGCCGGAGACCGCGCGGCTCGCGCTCCTCTCCCCGGACACCCGGGCCCAGGTCCAACGTCTCGGGCCCAACCATCCGATGCTCGACGACTTCACGTCCGAGCTGATGGGGGCCGATGCGTTTCAAGTCATCAGCGCGTGGGAACTGCGCACCTACATGGCCGACGTGCTGCTCCGTGACAGCGATGTTTTCAGCATGACCCACTCCCTGGAGCTGCGCGTGCCGTTTGTCGACCGCGTCCTGCTCGAGTGGCTGTGGCCGCAGCCGGCGTATTTCAAATCCGACCCGCGGTACCCGAAAAAAGCGCTCGCTGACGCCACCGCCGACCTCGTGCCCGCCGCCATTCGCCAGCGGCGCAAGCAGGGCTTCACCCTGCCCTTCAGCCGCTGGATGCTCGTCGAGTTGCGACCGTTTCTCGACGAGACTTTCTCCCCGGCCTCGCTCGCGGCCTGTCCGTGGCTGGAACCAGTCGCGACGGCGCAGGTATGGGCGGATTATAAAATCCAAAGCGATCCCCGTGCCTGGTCGCGCGTCTGGACGCTCGCCGTGCTGATCTCGTTCGCCAATCGGAAAGGTACCGTATGAGCTTGGACTGGATTTCCGCCAACAACGACCGACGCACCGTGCCCGCTGTTTCTACGCGCCTTTGTCGGAGCCTGCTTGCAGGCTCCTCCATTCCTGAAAAACCGAGGCAAGCTTTGGGGCCCCGGACTTATCGCGCATGAGATTCCTTTTGTTGTCCCCTGAACTGTTTCACGCCGAGGGCGGGATCGCGCGCATCATGCGGCTTTATCTCAAGGCGCTGTGCGAGATCGCGGGGCCGGCCGGCCGCGTGGACGCGATCGTCCTGCATGATCAGCCCGGTCGCGAGCCGCGCCTCGCGCGCTACGCTGACATCCGGCTCGGCGAGTACGTGGGGTGCGCGCGCCGCAAAACCAAGTTCATCACCGAAACCATCCGGCTGGGCCGGCACGCGGATGTGCTCGTCTGCGGCCACCTGCACCATCTCACCCTCGCCCGCCTGGCCAAGGTCTTTAATCCGCGGTTGAAATATTACCTCGTCGCCCATGGCATCGAAGTCTGGCGCCCCTATGCCTGGCTCGAACGGAACGCGTTGCGCGGGGCGCAGCGGATCCTTTGCGTGAGTGAATACACTCGCCGCCAGCTGCTGCGGTTTCATCCCGACCTGTCCCCGGAGCGGGTCCTGGTCGTGCCGAATACCCTCGACCCCTATTTCGCCGCGCCGGAATACGTCAGCCCCACGACCGCGCTCTTTGCCCTGCCGCGCATCCTCACAGTCTCCCGGCTGCTCGCCACCGACGCCTACAAGGGGATCGACACGATGATCGAAGCGATGGTGCTCGTGCGCCGCGAATTTCCCCTGGCCCGGTTGCGGATTGTCGGCGGAGGTGACGACCAGCCGCGACTAGAGGCCCTGGCGGCCAACTTAGGCCTCTCCCGCCTGGTGGATTTTCTCGGGGCCATCAACGACGAGGCCCTGCGCGCGGAATACGCCGCGTGTGATTTGTTTGCGCTGCCCAGTCGCAAGGAAGGTTTCGGCCTGGTTTTTCTCGAAGCCATGACCTGCGGGAAAGCCTGCCTCGGTGTGCGCGCCGGCGGCGTGCCCGAAGTCATCAACGACACCGTCGGCCGGCTCGTCGAATACGGCAACATCCCCGACCTGGCCGCTGCGGTCACCGACCTGATGCGCCACCCCCGCGATTCGGAGGTTGTGCGCCGGCATGCGGCGACGTTTGCTTTCCCCGCCTTCACCCGCCGCCTCGCCGCCGCCCTCACCTGACGCATGGTCAAACCCGACACGCCCGAACTCATCCTCGAAGCCGGCCGGGCCAGCCGTCATTATTGGGCGGACCTCTGGCGCTTTCGTGAATTGCTGGGATTCCTCGCGTGGCGCGACATCAAGGTGCGCTACAAGCAAACCACGCTCGGGGTACTCTGGGCGCTCATCCAGCCGGCGGTCACGCTGGCGGTGTTCACGTTCATCTTTGGCAAACTCGCCGGCATGCCGGCCGGCAACGCGCCCTACCCGCTGCTGGTACTCTGCGGCCTGCTCCCCTGGCAGCTGTTCGCTGCCGCCTTCTCGAACGCCAGCGGCAGCCTCGTGGCCAACACCCATCTGATTTCCAAGGTCTACTTCCCACGCCTCATCGTGCCGCTCAGTTCCGTCGCCGTGGCGCTGATTGATTTCGCCGTGGTGCTGGTCCTGCTCGCGATCCTTTGCCTCTGGTGGCACTTCACGCCCGACTGGCGAATCATCTTCCTACCGCTGTTCATCGTGCTGACATTGCTGACCGCGATCGGCACGGGGCTCTGGCTGACCGCGCTCACGGTGAAATACCGCGATTTCCGTTTCGTGGTGCCGTTCCTGTTGCAGATCGGGTTGTTCCTTTCGCCGGTCGGGTTCAGTTCCACCAACCTGCCCAACTGGCGGTTCCTCTATTCCTTGAATCCGATGGTCGGCGCGATCGACGGTTTCCGCTGGTGCCTGCTGCGGGGCGAACCCGCGCTCGATCCGGTCAATCTCGCGATTTCTGTGGGCATGATGGTCCTGTTGCTGGTCTCGGGTCTGTGGTATTTCCGCCACACCGAGCGCTCATTTGCCGATCTGATCTAAGCCATGAGCCAGTCCGTTATCAGCGTCGAGGGCCTCGGCAAGCGCTACTATCTCTCCCACGAGAAGCGCCATGACAACCTGCGTGATTCCCTGACACACGGTGCTCGCGGACTGCTGCGGCGCCTCACAACCCCGGCGGCGGCCGCGACGGATGATGAGGAATTCTGGGCACTGCGGGACGTTTCCTTCGAGGTCGCCCCGGGCGACGTGGTCGGGATCATCGGCCGCAACGGTGCCGGCAAGTCCACGTTGTTGAAAATCCTCTCCCGCATCACCGAGCCCACCACCGGCCGCGCCACCATCCGGGGGCGGGTGGCGAGCCTGCTCGAGGTCGGCACGGGGTTTCACCCGGAATTGTCGGGTCGGGAAAACATCTTTCTCAACGGCGCAATCCTCGGCATGTCGCGCGCGGAGATCACCCGCAAGTTCGACGAGATTGTCGCCTTCGCCGAGGTGGAGCGCTTCCTCGACACGCAGGTGAAGCACTACTCCAGCGGCATGTATGTCCGGCTTGCGTTCTCGGTCGCCGCACACCTTGAGCCGGAAATCCTGATCGTGGATGAGGTGCTCGCGGTGGGCGACGCCGCCTTCCAGAAAAAATGCCTGGGCAAGATGCAGGACGTGGCGCGCGGCGGGGGCCGCACCGTGCTCTTCGTCAGCCACAACACCGCCGCGCTCCAGACCATCTGCCGCACCGGACTGTGGCTCCAGGGGGGCCTGGTCGTACAGGGCGGGCCGATCACCGAGTGCCTCAGCGGCTACCTCGGCTCCGGCAAAGAAACCGTCACCTTCACCCCGGGCAACCCCGCCAAGCCCCACATCACCTCCGTGGTGCTCGACCGCGCCGCCCTCGCCCGTGGCCGACTCCGGATCAGCGTTGGTTTCAAGTCCCCGTTCCCACTGGGCCGCCCGGTGATTGGCATCACGCTGCAAAGCAAGCAGGGCCAGCCGCTCGCCGGCTCGAATGGCCGCATGATGGGCGACCGCTGGACGCCGCCCGAGCTGAGTGCGGGTGTGATTACGGCGGAGATCGAGCCGCTGCCCCTGCACAGCGACACCTACCGGGCGTCGGTCTATCTCGGGGATGCCGTGCAGGATTACGACCAGAAACTGGATGCGGTGGAGTTCGACTACGTCTCGCCCAACTTCTATCCGCAAAGTCCCCCGCTCCACGTCATCGGCCAGCTTGACCTGCCCTGGCGCTGGTCTGTGGAGCCGAAGTAACCGCCTCCGGATGCGACTGCTGCACCAACTCACCCAAACCGCCCGCCGCCTGTGCCTGCGTTCGCACCAGGGCGTGACGCTCGGCACTGGCGGGGACATCGGCCGCGGGGTGGTCGTCGAGCCCGGCGCCGGCCGCATCACGATCGGCCAAGACTGCTCGCTTGCCACGGGCGCGGTGTTCGCCGCATACGGCGGCCAGATCGAGCTCGCCCGCTGGGTTTTTGTCGGGCCCTACACGGTCATCTATGGCCACGGCGGCATCACCATCGGCGAAGGCACCCTCATCGCGATGCACGGCCGCATCCTTTCCTCCAACCACACCGTCGCGCCGTTCGGCACGCCGATCCGCTCGCAACCCGACGTGCGGCTGCCGACCAAAATCGGACGCGATGTCTGGCTGGGCGCCGGGGTCACCGTGCTTGGCGGCGTCACGATCGGCGACGGCTGCATCGTCGGCGCGGGCGCGGTCGTGACGAAAAACCTTGCCCCCGGCAGCATCGCCCTGGGCATTCCTGCGCAGATCACGGGCTGGCGCGAGGGCGCACCGCACTGATGCAACTCTCGGTCGTCATTCCCACCCATAATCCCGACGCCGGCCGACTGCGCCGCACGCTCGACGGACTGCGTGCGCAGACCCTGCCGGCTGCGGACTGGGAAACGATCCTCGTGGACAACGCCTCGGCGGTCTCCGTCTCGCTCGATGCATTCGGCGAGTTCGCTCCCTCCAATGCCCGCATCGTCCACGAGCCGCAACTCGGGCTGACCGCGGCGCGCCGCCGGGGGTTCACGGAAGCGAGGGGCGGAGTCATGGTGCTCGTCGATGATGACAATGTACTCGCGCCCAGCTATCTTGAATTTGTTCTCCAGATCTTTGCCGCCCACCCTCGGGTGGGCGCAATCGGCGGTCGCAGTTTTCCCGAGTTCGAGCGTCAGCCGCCAGCGTGGATGCGCGAGTTTGACGACCTCATCGCCTGCCGTGATCCCGGCCCGGAACCCCGCCTCGCGTCCAGCTTCCGGACCCAACCAGCCGGCCGCATTGCGTATCCGGACTGCGCTCCGATCGGCGCCGGCATGGCGCTCCGCCGTGATGCCGCCGCGCTGTGGCTGGCCGCGTCCAACCGGAGTGTTCCAACCGATCGCCGCGGAACCGACCTCACCTCCGGCGGCGACAACGACATCATCCTCACCCTCGCACGCGAGTGGGATGTCGGCTATTTTCCCGCGCTCACGCTCACTCACCTGATCCCGGAGGCTCGGACGACGCTCGACTACCTCGCGCGGCTCAACCACGGCATCGCCAAGTCCTGGGTGCAGGTGTTGCACCAGCATCAGGCCAACCCGTGGCCTGCGATCGCCTCGTGGACCGTGCCGTTGCGAAAACTCAAGGCTTGGTTCGCCTATCGATCGTGGTCGTCACCGGCGGCGTATGTGCGCTGGCGGGGAGCCTGTGGCCACTTTGAGGGCCGCGCTGCGGTATGATAACAACCCACAAAGTCAGTCCTCGAAACCTGGTTCTGATTGTCCTGGTCAGTCTGGCGCTGAGCGTAACTTTTTTCGCCCCCCGGCTTTGGCTGATGCGGAACTATGTGAAAGGTTCGTTTCAGTGGGACCGGGCGCACACCTTCCTGCAACAATGCGCGCAGCCGCTGCGCCGCGACATCGAACCGGCAATGCAATGGCGGTTACTGCCGCCCCTCGTGTGTCATGGACTGGGCCTGCCGGGCAAAGCCCCGCTGGCCCTGCCCTGGCTCGGGGTCATCGTCGTTACGACTTATGTCGCGACGTTGTTCCGGCGCCGGCTTGATGACTGGCGCTTCGTTGCCGGCGGCACCCTGCTGTTTGCCACCACGTCGGCCGTGCTTGTGCCGGTCGGCTGGCTGGGGATTAACGACGCTTGGGTCTGGCTCGGGCTGCTCGCCGTGGCGTTTGGTCGTGCCGCCTGGGCCACGCCGCTGGCCTGCTTGTTTTGTCCCTGGGTGGATGAGCGATTTATGATCGGCTTTCCCCTCGCCTGGTTGGTGGCTCGGCTTGAGCGGCGGGAGCCAATTTGGGGGCCCGCCCTGCAAGGGGCCCTCTGGTTGCTGCCTTATGCCGCCCTGCGGCTGGCGATCACCCGCTCTGATTCCGCGGTGAACACTGCCACCCTTGATTTTCTTGGCGGGCAGTTGAAACGTCCCTATGTGCTCCTGCCGCTGGTCCCGCTCGGTTGGTGGCTTGGTCTGCGGGCGGCCTGGGCCGCCGTAGCCTATGCCGTCTGGACCTGCCCACGTGATCGAATCGTGCTTGGCGCGCTCACGTTGACCGGCACCTTGCTCATTTCCGTTCTGCTCGCCTCGGACCTCAGTCGATCCATAGCAGTCCTGGCGCCCGCGGTGCTGCTCGGCTGTTTCGACTGCGCCCGAAGATTTCCCGCTGACGCGCCGCGGGTCATCCTTGCCCTGGGGGTGGCGAATCTGCTCATCCCCGCCGCGCACGTTGTCTACCTGCAGATCGATCCGATCAATCCGCTGCCCATCGAACTTATTCGTTTCCTGCGGCTGGCATGACTCTGGATTCCACCGCCCGTCGCTTGGGTCTGGGTCAACTGGCCCTCCGGCTCTACCATAACCCGCTCAACCGGCTGCGCGACTCGCTGCGCAATGGCGGCCCGTTCGTTGAACGTGAAACCGAGCGGCACCGCGGCGAGATGGAAGCCGCCGCCTTCACTCTGCCCCCGCTGCCCGCGCCCGCCAACGCGCCGCGCGTCACGGTTCATCTGCTGACGGGCCGGCGTTTCTGGTATCAAACCGCCTTCTGCCTGCATTCCTTCGCCCACCACGCCGCGGCGCAGTTGACCGCGCACATCTACGATGACGGCACTTTCGATGAACCATTGCGGGCCCAACTGAAACGGCCGGGGCCCGGACTGGAGTTTCACTCCGCCGCCGGGATCGGCACGCGACTTGACGACCTGCTGCCCGAGTCGAAATTTCCCGTGCTCCGGGAACGTTGGCGCAATTACCCCAACATCCGGAAACTCACCGACCCCCACCTCGGCTCGACCGGTTGGAAACTGGTCCTCGATTCGGACCTGCTTTTTTTCCGCCGGCCTGATTTCCTACTCGACTGGTGTGCGGCACCGGACCGTCCGCTGCACGCCGTTGATTGCGCGGAAAGCTACGGTTATTCGCGGGCGCTGCTGGAAAAACTCGCGGGGGCGCCGATTCCACCGCTCGTAAATGTCGGCTTGTGCGGTCTGCGCAGTGAGTCACTCAATTGGCCCGAGTTGGAGGCGTGGTGCGCCGAACTCATCGCCCGGGAAAAGACCAGTTACTACCTGGAACAGGCGCTCGTAGCCATGCTTGTCGCCCGCGCCCAGCCCTGTGCGGTGGCCCCCGCCATTGACTATGTTACCAAGCCCGGGCGCAGCGAGGGCACGACCCCGGGGGCGGTGATGCACCACTACGTGGCGGAATCCAAGCGCTGGTATTTCCGGGATGGGTGGCGGCGGTCACTCGTCGATCAGCGATGAATCCCATCGCACGCAATGACTGGATCGATCTGCTGCGCGCGGTCAGTGCCCTGGCCGTCGTGCTGTTTCATTTCAACCGCATGCCCGTAATGGTGCCGCCAGACTGGCTGGCCCGGACCTGGCACGCCGTCTGGATCCATGGCCATTGGGGTGTCGGCGTATTCTTCGCGCTCAGTGGCTATTGCCTGATCCCCGGTTGGATTCGTTCGCCGGGCAGTCGCGATTTTTTCCAGCGACGGGTGGTGCGTATTTTCCCGTCCTACTGGTGCAGCCTGCTGTTGGTTGCCACGCTGGCTGTCGCCACCAAGCTACTCACCGGCGTCAACGACGTGGCGCCGCTACCCCGGGACATTTCAGCCATCACGGCCACCGTGCTGCTGGTGACGAATCCCGTGACCACCATCCCCACGATCAATTGGGTCTATTGGACGCTCTCCAATGTCCTCGCATTTTATGCCCTCATTGGACTCGTGCTGCTCTGGCCGCGCCCTGGCCGGATCCCGGCCTTGGCCGGATTACATGCCTTGCTGTGTCTCGTGGATTTCACCTGCCATCCCGCCCCCGCGGGTCCGTTATTTTTCATCCAGGCATGGCCGATCTTTGGCCTCGGGTTGGCGGTGGCGATCCAGCCCTTGCACCGCCGGACCGGCTGGATTATGCTGCTGACCTCCCTTCTCCATGCCATCTGGCTCATCGGCGGCGGCGCCGACGTTAACCACTACTTGGCAGTCGGCGGCGTGACTCTGGCCGTCCTGGTCCTCTGCCGCGACCGGGCGTTTCCCCGCTGGCTGCGGCCGCTGGCCTGGATCGGAAAAATCTCCTACAGTCTCTATCTGGTGCATGTGCCGATCGGCGTATACGTTCTGATGCGTTACCTGCCCCGAAGCTACACGATGTCATTCCTTCAAGTCGGCGCCCACCTGCTGCTCCTCGCCGCCACCACGGCCGCCGCCGGTCTGTTTTATCTCGTGGCCGAGCGGCCGTTCCTGTCTCCGCGCCACTCAACCCCGCCGGCATGACCCCGCGCGTCAGCATCATCATTCCATGCTACAATGCCGAGCGCTGGCTGGCGGAGACGTTGGAGTCGGCGCTGGCCCAGACCTGGTCCGCCATCGAAATTATCGTGATTAACGATGGCTCGCGCGACCGCAGCCTCGACGTAGCGGAAAAATTCGCCGGGCGGGGCGTGCGGGTCATCGACCAGCCGAACCAGGGTGCCAGCGCGGCCCGCAACCACGGCCTGCGGGTGGCCCGTGGCGACTTCATCCAGTATCTCGATGCGGACGATCTCCTCTCGCCCGACAAGCTCGCCGCGCAGATCGAACTCCTGCGCGCGCGGCCAGCCGGCTCACTCGCCACCTGCGCCTGGGGGCGTTTTCAGGCCGACCCCGCCACCGCGCAGTTTATCGACGAGGCGGGGTGCCATGACTTCGATCCAGTGGATTTTCTCGTGCTCGCTGGCGACACCGGCGCGATGATGCATCCCTCCTGCTGGCTGCTGCCCCGCGCCGTGGCGGACCGCGCGGGTCCATGGGACGAATCCCTTTCCCTGAATGACGATGGAGAATATTTCTGCCGCGTGCTGCTGACCGGCAACGCCATGGTCTATAGCCCCGCCGGCCGCAGTTACTACCGCTCGGGCCTCCCCGGCAGCCTCAGCCAGCAACGCACCGAGCGGGCGCGGCGCTCGCAATTCCGCTCCCTCGAACTCATCACCGCGCACCTCCGGGCGGCGGAGGACTCGCCCCGCACCCGCCGCGCCGCCGCTAATTATTACCAGCGCTTCATCCATGATTTTTTCCCGGCCCCAGCCGACCTAATGCACCAGGCAGCGGAATGCGTCCGCACCCTGGGCGGTGCGACGCTCGGCCCGCCTCCGATGGGCCCACAGACCGCAAGTCTGGCGGGGGTAATCGGCTGGCGTAATGTCTGGCGCCTCAAGCATCTCCTTCACCGGTGAACGGCCCCAAGAAAATCCTCATTCTCTCCTCGTCCCATCTGTGCCGGAACCCGCGCGTGGTGAAGGAAGCCACCACGCTCGGTGCGGCCGGCTACGACGTCACGGTGATGAGTATCTCGGTGCAACGGCATTTCGAGGAACGGGACCGCGCGCTCCTGCGCGGGCTGCCGTTCAAGCGCCTGGTACTGGACTACGCCGCCGACACTCTGACCGCCCGGCTTTCCAGCTTTTGCCAACGCAGCGCTACCTGGGCCGCCCGTTGGGTTTGTCGCAATCTGGGCATTGAGACCGCCCAGACGCTGGGCCCGGCCTCCGCGCTCCTCCGTTTGGCCCGCACCTTTCCGGCCGACCTGACCATCGTGCACACGGAAATCCCGATCTGGGCCGCGCAGCATCTCATCCAGGATGGCCGCCGGGTGGCGGTGGACGTGGAAGACTGGTATTCGGAAGATCTGCTTTACGCCGACCGCCAGAGCCGACCCCTCAAATTACTGCGGCACGCTGAGGAATTTGCCCTGCAGCACGCGGCTTTCACCGCCACCACCGCGCAGAGCATGGCCGACGGATTGACGCGTGCCTTCCGGTGCCCGCCGCCCATCATTATCCGCAACTCCTTCCCCTTGCAGCCGAGTTCCCGGCTGGACCGACCTGCACCCCTCGGCGCGCCCAGCTTTATCTGGTTCTCCCAAACCATCGGCCCCGGGCGCGGCTTGGAGCTGTTTTTCGCCGCCTGGATGAAAACCTCCCATCCGAGCGAGGTCCATCTGCTCGGCGACGAGCGGCCCGGTTATCGCCAGAAACTGCTGGCCCGCCTGCCGCCGGAACGGCGCGGCCGGTTGCATTTCATTCCACTCGTGCCGCCGAGCGAGCTGCCGCAAAAGCTGGCGGAGTTTGATATTGGACTGGCAGTGGAGCCGAGCTGGCCGGTGAACAAGGACCTGACGATTTCAAATAAAATCCTGCAATACCTCAACGCCGGCTTGGCCGTTGTTGCCACTCCCACCGCCGGCCAAAAGGAAGTCATGCAGGCCGCGCCCAACAGCGGACTGCTGGTCACCGCCCATGAAACCACCGAATATGCACAGCAGCTTGATACCCTGCTCGGGGATCGCGTCCTGCTCCGCTCCATGCAGCTAGCCGCGCGCGCGGCGGCCGAACGCGATTTCTGTTGGGAGCGCGAAAACCCCCGCTTGCTGGCCGCCGTCGCCCACGCCCTCGGCTAGCCCCATGCCCGCACCCAGCCATTCGCTGCGCCACCGAGCCAAGAAACTGCTCCGGCCGCTCGCCATCAAATTATGCGGCCGCCTGCTGCAGGTCGGCAGCCGGCCTTACCAGCTGTGCGAGGGAGCGGCCGTGATCATTGCGCCGCATCAGGACGACGAGACACTCGCCTGCGGCGGCCTCATCGCGCGCAAGCGGAATGAGGGCCTGCCCGTGCATGTGTTGTTCATCACCGATGGTGCCGCCTCCCATCCGCACCACCTTCGGTTCAGCCCCCCGGCCATCTCCACCCTCCGCAAGCAGGAGGCCAAGCGTGCCATGGCCTGCCTGGGAGTGGAAAGTCGTTCCATCCATTTCCTCGACGAACCGGACGGGACCCTGAAAACCATCGCCGCGGATCGCCGGGAATCCCTGATCCAGCAACTGATGGTCCTGCTCCGAACCATCGAGCCAGCGGAAATTTTCCTGCCCTGCCATTCCGATGGCAGCAGCGAGCACGACGCCACCTTCGGCTTTGTGCTCGAAGCCGTCGCCCGCATCCGGCTCGAGTCCGCGATCTGGCAGTATCCCGTCTGGTCCTGGTGGAATCCCGGGTTGCTGCTGCGCTGCTGGTTTGCCACCAAAGACTGCCGCCGGCTCCCGCTGGCGGATTACCTGCTGGCCAAGCGGCAGGCGATCGGCTGCTACCAGTCGCAAATCGCGCCCCTCGCCCCCGATCCTGCGCCCGCCTTGCCGGCGGATTTAGTGGCGCTCTTCAATTCGGAGACCGAATATTTCTTCCGCTACCCGCTGCCGGACCGCTTCCGACCTCTCGCATGAAATTATTCCGCAAAGTCCTCCCCGCCCTTCCCCCGGCGTGAACCAGCGCGTTCTCATCGTCAGTCCGCACTTTCCCCCGGTCAACGCGCCGGACATGCAGCGCGTGCGGGTCAGTCTGCCGTATTTTGTCGAGGCCGGCTGGGAGGTCACCGTGCTGACGGTGGCAGATCCCACGCCGACGGCTCCCCTCGAACCGGAGTTGACCACGACGGTGCCAGCCGCGGTACGCATCGTGCGGGCTTGCTGCTTTTCGCGGCGTTGGACGAGCTGGCTCGGCGTGAACAACGTGGCCTGGCGCTCGCTGCCCTTCCTTTTTTTCGCCGGCGTTCGGCTATTGTTCCGCCGGCGCTACGACGTGGTCTATTTCTCGACGACCATGTTCCTCGTGCTGCCCTTGGGCCGGCTCTGGAAAATGCTGTGCGGGGTGCCTTATGTCATCGATCTGCAAGATCCTTGGGTGAGCGATTACTATGATCGACCCGGCGCCCCGCGCCCGCCCGGCGGCTGGAAATACCATTTCGCCCAAGGCACGGCCCGCCGGCTCGAGGGCTGGACGTTGCGGGAGATGGCTCACCTCATTGTGGTCTCCGCCGCGTATATCAACACCCTGCAGCTGCGCTATCCGTGGCTGAGGTCGACGCCGGCCACTGAACTCCCCTTCGGGTCACCCGACCGAGATCTGCAGCAGGTGGCGGACAGGCGAAAGTTGCGTCCGCCCCTCCTCCCGGCCGACGGTGTGCGACTGGCGTTTGCCGGTGCGATTGGGCCGGGGATGCTGGCCGCCGTGGAAGTATTGTTTGCCGCGGTCGCGGAAGCCCGCCGGGCAGGCGCACCGCTCTCGGTTCATTTTTTTGGAACGAGCTATGCCCCCGCGGGCCAAGGCCAGCCCGTAACCCTCGCGCTCGCCGCCCGCCATGGTTTGTCTGACTGCGTGCATGAACAAACCGACCGCCTCGGATATTTCGACTCCCTGCAGGTGACCCTCGAGGCGGATGGCAATCTGCTGCTTGGCTCGACCGATCTGGCTTTCACCCCCTCTAAAATCCTCGCGGTGCTCGCGGCCGGCCGCCCCGTCTTGGCGCTTGCCCCCGTCGGCAGCGCCTTGGGCTCAAGGCTCACCCAACTCGGGCAGACCTCGGTGGCCTTTGCGGCCGACGGAACAGGCTCGAACGGTATCCGCGAGACCGTGGCCCGGCTGCGCTCCTTGACCGCCGGACCCGCTCCAGTCTCACCGGCCGCCGCGCTCTCCCGCTACAGTGCCCGGGCGATGGCTGCGCAGCAGTTAACGATCCTGGCTCGGGCTACGGTCGTTTAACCATCGTCCTGCCCATGGAATTCGTCAGCCCCAAACCACTCCCCGATGAAACCGTCATGGATTATGCGCTGCTCGGCGGCGCCCATGCGGAGCGCGGGCGCAAACTGTTCCTCACCGGGCTGGCCCTCCTGATCGGAGCGGTGCTTTATCTGATCTATACCGCCAATGTGGATGAGGTCATCCATCTGTGGCTGGGAATTTCGATTTTCATCCTGGCGGTGATCCCGTGCCTGCTGTGGGCCCGCTCGGGCGGCAGTCGCTTCCCGGTCTTCGAAACCATTTTGGTGCTCTGCGCCAATGCGTACGCCATGCCGCTGCTCAATGCGCGCGAGCAACTGGCCGTCTACTCCGCCGACGTGATCACGCGGGCCGGCCTCGCGGTGGTGCTCTATCAGCTCAGCGCCATCGTGATTTATCTCAAGACCCAGGGCGTGCCCGGCCGCGCCCGCTTCTGGCGCGAGTCCATCATCACCCACGGGATCGAACGCTTCATGGTTTATGGCCTCATCCTGTCGACCGCCTACATCGGGATCAGCACCTTCACCGATTGGGTGCCGCGGGAAGTCGAGAGTGTCCTCCGGGCCACCTTCTACGGCGTGGGCATTCTCTGCACCTTCATCAGTACGCAGCGGTGGGGCCGCGGGGAAATGACCCAAGGCGAAAAAGCCATGCTGCTGTTCACCCTGATTCCCCAGCTCATCTTCATGAGTGTCGGCCTGCTCCTGATCGGCGCCATCGGTCTGATCGGGATCGGGCTGCTGGGTTATCTCGCCGGCGGCAAACGCATCCCCTGGTTGGCCATCGGCGTGCTTTTTGGCGTCATGGCGATCCTGCACACCGGCAAGACCAAGATGCGGATGAAATACTGGGAGGAAAAATATCCCGCCCCCACCATGACCCAATTGCCGGCCTATTTCGCCGAGTGGATTGACTACGGCCTGCAACCCACCAGTGGAGACAAATCGGTCAGTCAAAAGATGCTGGAGCGCACTTCGCTCATGCACATTCTCTGCCTGATCGTGGATTGCACCCCCAGCCGGCAGGATTACCTTTATGGGAAAACCTATACCTATGTCCTGCCTCAGCTGATTCCGCGACTATTCTGGCCGGACAAACCGCGCTCGCACATTGCCACCTACACGCTGGGAATCTATTATGGACTGCAGGACGAAGATGCCACCAACACCACGACCATCGCCTTTGGGTTACTGACCGAAGCGTACGCTAACTTCGGCCTTTTCGGTGGCATTTTGCTCGGGATGCTCTGGGGCTATTGGCTCAAGAAACTCCAGATCTGGTCCACCTTCAGTCCGATGTTTTCCTTCGCCGGCTTGCTGATGGTCCTGCTGACAGCCTGGTCGTTCAATGCGGAGCTGACCATGGCCGCCTGGGTGTCATCCCTGCAGCAGGCCGTGATTGTGGTGCTCGGCCTGCCCATGCTCCTGCGCAGCCTGTTTGGCTTCTGATTTCCGCATGCCCCGCCTCGCGATTGTCCTCTCGCACCCGGTGCAGTATTATAGCCCGTGGTTTCGCTGGCTGCGGACGCACCCGGGGGGGGAGCTCAAGGTGTTTTATCTCTGGCAATTCGGCGTCACCGCCCACCGCGACCCGCAGTTCGAAGCGACTTTCTCGTGGGATGTCGACCTCCTCGGCGGATATGACTCCGAGTTCGTGCCCAACGTGGCGCGCGATCCCGGCACGCATCATTTCCGCGGACTGAACAATCCCACGCTTTGCGCCCGGCTCGCCGCGTGGCGGCCGGCTGCCGTGCTGCTGTTTGGCTACAATTGGTGGTCGCATCAGCGGGTGATCTGGTGGGCGCGCCGGCAGGGCGTACCTCTGCTCTTTCGCGGGGATTCCCACCTGCTGGGTCGGGCGGCCCTGCCCTTCGCGCGAGGTTTTCTTCTCCGACTCCTCTACCGCCAGTTTGCCGCGATCACCTACGTCGGCGCGGCCAATCGCGATTACTTCCGGACCCTCGGCGTGCCGGAGAAAAAACTTTTTTTTGCGCCGCATGCGGTGGACGCCACGCACTTCAGCGGCACCGACCCCGTCCTGCGCTCCAAGCGGGAGGCCGGGCGCGCCGAACTCGGCCTTGTCGGGAAGCGGGTCGTCTTGTTTGCCGGCAAATTTATCGACCGGAAGCAGCCTGTCGAACTCCTGCAAGCCTTTCTGCAGATCGCCACGCCGGCCGACGCGCTCGTCTTTGTCGGTGACGGCGCGGAGAAGGCGCGCCTCACGGCCCTTGCCGCTGCGCAACCCGCCGCGTGCGTGCGCTTCCTGCCCTTTGCCAACCAGACCGAGATGCCCGCGCGCTACCTGCTGGCGGATATTTTTGCGCTACCTTCCCGGGGCCATTACGAGACGTGGGGGCTGGCCGTGAACGAAGCCATGCACCTGGGCGTGCCCTGCCTGGTCTCCGATCTGGTCGGCTGCCAACGCGATCTCGTGCGTTCCGGTGAAACTGGGTGGGTTTTCCCGGCGGCGGACCCGGGGGCACTGGCCGCTACTCTGCAAGCCGCACTGCGCACGTCGACGGAGGAACTGGCCCAGCTCAGTCGTAACGCACTCGCCACGGTGGCGGGCTACACCTATCAACAGACCAGTGAGGGCCTGCGGCAGGCTCTCGCCAGCCTGCCATCCCGCTAGCCCGGATATTTCACCCTCTGCTCGCAACCGAAACCACACCCGGTGCCAAATCTTTTTCCGCATTCACGGCTGCTGGGGATATCCGGGCTAAGGACAAAACCGCCCGGCGGTTTGCCTTCAGCCCGCAGGACTGACCAAGCGCCGGACCCACGAGGGCTGAGCGTCGGCGCTCACCGCCAAAATATCGTGGGGCGGGTGAAAAATGCGGGCTAAGCCCATGCGCATTACCATCGTCAACGGGTTTTTCCTGCCGGTGCCGCCCATCAGTGGCGGCTCCACGGAAAAATCCTGGTATAATCTGGGCCGCGAGTTCGCGCTGCGCGGGCACGCCGTGACCATGATCTCGCGGCGCTGGCGGGGTTTTGCCGATCGGGAAACCAGCGAGGACATCCAGCATGTACGGCTGCCCGGGGCCGACCATCAGCGCCAACTTTGGCGCAACCTCCTGCTGGATTTCGTGTGGAGCTGGCGGGTGTTCTTCGCCCTGCCTTCCGCCGATATCGTGGTGGTCAACGCCGTCGCCCTGCCGATCTGGCTGGGCTGGCTGAAGCCCCGCGCGGGCCGTCTGGTCATCATGACCGGCCGCATGCCGAAAGGCCAGTATCGGCGGTATCGCTCCATTGCCCGCGTGCTGGCCGCCAGCAGCTATGTCCGGGACAAAGTGATCGAGGAAAATGCCGCGCTGGCGTCCGTCACGCGCGTCTGCGGCTACCCGATCAACTGGCGGCTGCTGAATCGGGAATCCAACACGGCGCCCCCATTTCGGCCGGAGGCAAAGACCCGCGGGCTAACCCTGGGTTTCGTCGGACGGATTCACACCGAGAAGGGTCTGATGCTCCTGGCCGAAGCCTTGCAGATCGTCGGGCAGACCACGGGCCTGCCGCCGTGGCACCTGCTGTTGTGCGGACCGTGCGACGTCGCCCAGGGGGGTTCCGGCGTGGTTTTTCGCGGGCAACTGCTGCACAAACTCTCCACGGCGCTGGCGAGTGACGGCTTCACGCTGCTTGATCCCGAATTTAACGAACGCTCCCTGGCCGGCGTTTACCGGCAACTCGCTATTTTTTGCTACCCCAGCCTGGCGGAAAAGGGCGAAACCTTCGGCGTCGCCGTCGCCGAGGCCATGGCCGCCGGGGCCGTGCCGGTCGTCTCGCGACTCGCTTGCTTCACTGACTTTGTGCGCGACGGCGAGAATGGATTGGTCTTCGACCATCGCGCCCCCGACGCCGCCGCCCAACTTGCCGCCGCCCTCGTCCGGCTGCTCAGCGATGCGACCCTGAGGCGGCGGCTCGCCGACCAGGCCCGGCAGGACGCGCGCGCCTATGATTATTCCAGCTTTGCCGAGTCGCTGCTGGCGGACTTCGCGCAGTTGACCGCCCCCGCCCAGCCCGCATCCTCACCGCCGTGAACCCCCCCCCGCCCTTTCTCGGACAAAATTGCACCACCCCCTACCCCAAATCGGCGGTGCTGGGCCGGTGGCGGTGGCTGGCGGTGCAGAGTACGCTGTTCCGCTGGAGTCCGCGCCCCTGCCACGGCTTTCGCGCCTGGCTGCTCCGTTGTTTCGGCGCCGATATCACCGGCCCGGTCGTAATATTTCCCACCGCAAAGATCGTCTTCCCGCAGAATCTCTCCCTCGCGGCGCGGAGCATGGTCGGCCCGTACGTGAATCTCTACAATCTCGCGACCATCCGACTCGAATACGGCGCCAATCTCAGCCAACACTGCCACCTCTGCGCCGGCACCCATGACTATCTGAGATGGGACATGCCGCTCATCGCCCGCCCCATCGTCATCGGCCGCAATGCCTGGCTGGGCGCGGATGTATTTGTCGGCCCCGGCGTCACCGTCGGTGAATTGTGCGTTGTCGGCGCGCGTTCCGTCGTGGTGCAGGATCTGCCCGCGCGCAAAATCTGCGTCGGCACTCCCTGCCGGCCGGTCAAGGACCGCCCGGATCCTCATTAAGTCAGTTTGATTGATGCGCGTCTGCCATATTGTGCCCAGTCTTGAAGCCCGCCATGGCGGTCCCTCCACGTCCGTGCGCGCCCTGGCCAACGCCCAGGCCGGGCTCGGCGAATCGGTCGAGTTGCTGGCAACCCTCGAGGCCGGACATCCCATCGCGTCGACCGGCGGCAACATCGCCGTTATCCGGACCTTTCCTCGGGTCGCGCCACGTTGGTTATCCCGCTCGCCGGAGCTCTGCCAGTATCTGGCCGGCTCCCGCTTTGACTGTGTCCATAATCATGCCCTGTGGTTGCTCCCGTTGCGGTATGCCCACGCGACGGCGCAGCGACTCAACGTGCCGCTCATCATCTCGCCGCGGGGCATGATGAGCGGCTGGGCCCACCGGCACCGGCTCTGGCGCAAGTGGCTCGCCGCCCAACTCGTGCATCCCGGCGCCTTTGCGGCGGCCGCCGGCTGGCACGCGACCAGTCCCGAAGAGGCCGCCGATATTCGGGCCCTCGGTTTTAAACAACCGGTGTGCGTATCGCCGAACGGGGTCGCCTTGCCCTCCGACGCCGAACTCGCCGCCGCGCGCACCATCTGGCACGAACTGTGTCCGGCCGCCAAAGCGCGGCCGGTTGCCTTGTTTTACTCACGCTTTCATCGCAAGAAACGGCTCAAGGAATTGATCGACCTGTGGTTGGCCGAGCCGCGCGGCAACTGGCTGTTGCTCATCGTCGGCGTCGCGGAGGATTACACGGCGGTCGAACTCACCGCCGCCATCGGGGCCTCCGACCGTATTGCGGTGTTCGACGGGGCGGATCGCCCTCCGCCCTATGCCGTGGCTTCGTTGTTCCTCCTGCCTTCGCACTCGGAAAACTTTGGCCTCGTCATCATCGAGGCACTCGCCGCCGGCATCCCGTCCCTGGTGACGGATACCACGCCGTGGACTGGCCTCGCCACCGCGGCCTGTGGTTGGTGCGTTCCGTGGGAGAAGTATGGCGCGGCTCTGACCGCGGCACTCTCCACCCGTACGGCTGAGCTTGCCGCCATGGGCCGGCGCGGCCGCGTTTGGGCCGATCGCAAATTTTCCTGGGAGCGGGCCGCCCGGTTGCTCACTGAATTCTACCACCACCTCGGTCATGAACACGCCTGACCCTCCGACCCCACCCCGGCGCCGCGCGACCGCGCTGGAGAAAGCGGTGCTGTTCCATTGCAGTACGCTGCTCGTGTTCACCGCCTGGGCGTTTGGCGGACAAGCTCCCTGGGTGCGGCAGATTATCGCCGGGTGGGGCACGGGGGGCGTCCTGCTGTTCATCGTTGGCTGTGCGGCCTGGAAAAAATCCAACCCTGATCGCCGTCATCCGGCGCTCCGCCTGCTGTGGCCCCTGTGGCTGTATGATCTGCTCGTGATCGTCAGCTGCTTCAATCCCGGCTTCAAGGAGGCGGTCATTGGCGGCCAATCCTCCCTCGTGATGGCCGACCCGAACCCCTGGCTGCCCAGCTCGGCCCGCCCGCTGCTCGCGGCGCGGGAGCTGTGGCTGTTTAACGTCATGGTCCTGTCCTGCTTCAATCTCTGGCTGGTGCTGGAGAGTCGACGGCTCATTCGCATCGTGCTGTATGTCCTGGCCGGCAACGCCGTCGTGCTCGCGGTGTTCGGGACCTTCCAAAAATTGGTTCGCGCGAATGGTCTGTGGCTGGGCCTGGTTCCCTCGCCCAACTCCAAATTCTTTTCGACCTTCATCTACCACAACCACTGGGGGGCATTCACGGTGATGAACACGGCGGTGTGCCTCGCCTTGCTTTTTCATTTGCTGCGCCGCGGCGGCCAGCGCGATCTCTGGCATTCACCCGTCCTGCTCGGGGCCCTCGCCACCCTCTTGCTCGCCGCCTCGGTTCCCCTCAGCTCCTCCCGCTCCTGCACCGTGCTCGTCAGTCTGCTGCTCGGGGGAGCACTGGGGCACCTGCTGCTGCGCATCATCCGCCACCGCCGGGCACACCACGAATCGGTGGTAGTGCCGGTTGCCGCAGTCGGCCTCGTGGTCGTGCTGGCCGGGGCCGCGATCGGTTACTTGAGCCGCGAGGTAATCGCCCAGCGGGTGCAGCTCACGTCCGAGCAACTGGCGCACATCGCGCAAGAGGACACCCTGAACTCCCGGCTCACCCTTTACCGGGACACTTGGCGCATGGCCGCGGAAAAGCCGTGGTTCGGCTGGGGCTTGGAGAGTTACGCCCATGTCTTCCGGGTTTTCAATACCCAGCGGACGGCTGAATTGCAGTGGTGGATTCCCTTTTATGCCAAGGCGCATAACGACTGGCTGCAATCCCTCGCCGAAGTCGGCTTGGTCGGCACCAGCCTGCTGGCCCTGTTGGTGCTTCGGCCGCTGCTCGCCGTGCCGTGGCGCCGCGTCAGGTCGGTCATTCCGCGCTACCTGCTCGCGGGCAATGCCCTCATCCTGCTCTATGCCTGGGTCGAATTCCCCTTTGCCAATCCCGCGGTGATGCTCACCTTCTGCGCGACCTTCTATTGCGCCCTCCGCTACGCCGCGCTCGATCCCGGCACATCGCCGGAGGCGCAACCCTGACATGCCCGATCTCGCCCCCATTTCCGTCCTGATCCCCGTGAAGAACGAGGCGGAAAACCTCGCGGCCTGTCTGGCCTCGGTTGCCTGGTGCGATGACCTCGTCGTCGTCGACTCGGGCAGCACGGACGCCACCCGCGCGCTTGCCCTCCACGCCGGGGCCCGGGTGGTGGACTTCCCGTGGGACGG
>JANMVS010000489.1:0-3921 GCA_031392885.1 Verrucomicrobiota bacterium | reverse complement strand
ACGGTGGACGGTGGACGGATTAGGACCAGTCGCCGGATTTGATCATACTGCCGAGACGACGGCCAACAAGTTTGGCTGAATCCCACAATGGTTCGAATGTCTCTGAGTCGATATAGCCGTAGGCTTTTGCCCGCATGAGCCAGGGTTGAGTTTCCTGCAGCTCTGCATCCGCGTCCGTCAGCTTGCTCGTGAAATGGGCGGGATATCTGCGCTTGGCCCACGCTTCAGAGATGTTGGCACCGACTGATCTGGAGGAGCGCCGGATCTGGTCCGTCAGGGAATACATCTCGTCTTTTGGCCATGTCTTCGTGAGTTCGAATATGGCAAAGTCTAAAGCGCAGGCTTCTTGGTAGACCTCCAACTCGTCAAAGCTATCCACTTTACGTTTCATGCGCGGGACAATGACCGGATCGAATCTTCGTTGGCAACAGGTTCTGCGTTTTGCCGTAACCGGCTGCTTTCACTGGGTACCGTCATCTGTCCACCGTGATGGGTCAGAGCACATCCGCGAAGCTGCCGCGGAGACGTTGAAAAGTGGGAAATACTAAAACCGGAGAAACGGTGAGAAGAGGAGAAGGGGGCGGCAAAGGGAACGGACCAGAGGTTTTTTCACTCAGTGCCAGTCGAGCACGCCGAGCCCTGGCACGCGGACAAAATGCGCGTCACGCGTGGCAAGTGGCAAGCCATGTTCCATGGCTTGGGCCGCGATCCAGAGATCATTTTCCGGGATCGGCGTCCCGGCGCGGGACAGTTGATCCTTCAATCGGCCATAGTGCTCAGCGGTGGTGGGACTGACCGGCAAGAGCACGGTGACGCGCAGCCAGCGTTCAAGCTGGCGCAGGTTCTCATTTGGATGGGCCGAGCGATGGACGCCGTAATGCAGCTCGCCCAGCGACACCGTGGACAGATAGCGCGTCTGGATTTCGGTCAGCCGTTGGCTGACGGCCCCCACGCCGCGCAGATGCGCTACCCCCACCGTGGTATCGAGCAGAACGTCACCAGCCGCTGGCATCGATCTTTTCGCAGCCATCCTCGATGGCTTTTTCGATGGTTTCGCCGTCCGGGCCGCTCCACACCCCGGCGGTTTCCCGGAGGATCGCCAGATGTTCCTCGCGGCTCGTTTCCCGCAGGCTGTGGATGTAGCTGGCCGCCTCTGCCAGCTTGGGCGCGGGCAGCGTGCGCAGTTCCGCGACGATGGTTTCCAGTGTGCTCATGCTTGTACGTTAAGCAGCCCGGCCTCCGCTGCAAGCTCAGCATGCCTTATCTTGTCGCAGGGTGACTCCAACGTCACGCCTGCTCATAAATCGGCAACGCTTCGCGCAAGACGGTGTCCCGATAATCCCGGTTCAGCATGGCGGGGGTGTTCAAGTCCACCCGGCGACCTCATCACAACATCCACCACGGCAGGGCGCGGATATTGGGAGCGAGCTGGAGCGGGCGCGGGCAGCGGCAGATCACGAGACCTTCGGGGGCGACCTTCTTGTGGTCGTCGAGAAAGCCACGGAGATGACGGGCATCGGAAATGTCCGGCCGGTCGGTCCACTTGACTTCGATCGGGATGAACTTGCCGCGATGCTCCCAAATGAAATCCACCTCCACGCCCGTCTTGGTGCGGAAATAGCTGAGTCGGCCCTCGCCGAGGTAGCCGATGCGTTTCCACAGTTCCAGGCCAACCCATTGTTCGAGGAGAGGTCCGGGATTGGCGAGCACGAGGGTTGGCTCCGGGGGGAGACCGGCGGCGGCATGGCGCACACCGAGGTCGAAGAAATAGAAACGGGGGGTCGAGAGCACGCCCTGCCGGGCGCTGCCGGAGAAAGCCGGCAGGGAGAAACCGACGAACATATCCTCCAGTAACGCATAATAACTCTGGATCGTCTTGCCCGTGAGTCCAATCTGCCGGGCGAGCGCCGCGTAGTTGACGACCTGACCAGATTCCAGGGCGGCAAGGGTGAGAAAGCGCGCGAAGCTGGAGAGATTGACGGTCGAGGCCTCGCGGCGGACTTCCTCCTCCAGGTAGATGGCGGCGTAGGATCGCAGCAACGCCGCCCGGTCCTCCACCGGGGCGGTGGCAATGCCGGGCAGCGCGCCGTAGGCGAGCCGGTCATTCAATCCGACGGCCGGAAAAGGCCTGGTCACCGGTTCTGCCCAGATGGGCGTTGGAATGGGGGAGGCCCCGTCGAGACCGGGGGCGATTTCCGCCTGCACCAAGGGATACAGCCGGTGGTAAAGCGAACGCCCCGGCAACAGGTTGGCCCCGATGCGCCGCAGTTTGCGGGCGGAACTGCCGCAAAGGATGAATCGCCAGCGCTTCTTGTCGTCGTCGTAGAGATGCTGGACGGCGTTGAAAATCTCGGGACTCAACTGGGCCTCATCCACGATCACCGTGGATGGCTGCCGCCCCCGATTGAGTCCGCGACAGGCTTGGATGAAGCCGGTGGCCGAAGTGCCGTAGCGCAGCCGGTCCTCGGCGTTGGCGAGGTCGATGCGCATAGCGGGCTCAGGATAGACCGTGCGCAGCAAGGTGCTCTTGCCGGTCTGGCGCGCGCCAAAGAGCAGGCTGACGTAGGGCTTGGCTGATTGGGTGGCAAAGCGGGGGGAGAAAAGACGCCCAAACATAATAGCGATTCCTAAAACAGCTTACTTATCGGGAGTCAAGGTAATGAATGGAACACCGCGAGCGTCACGCCAAGAAGGGGTGCGACGAACCGGCCTTGGGGAAGTGAGGGACGCGCCACTTTCACCTACCCCTTTCACTATCTCCCCCGCGCCAGCGGCGAGGCAGCACCGTTGTTGGTCACTACCAACCCGGTATTTGTCCGGGCCGTCGCCCGGCAAAGGGATGAGGAAGGCCCAACCGGAGCGGAAGTAGGCGCGCAGCGCACGGTGAACGGAAGACAGTTGACGGTCTGCAATCACTGGGGACGGTGAAACGGTTAATGGTGGACAGAGGACGGAGGGCCGGATTCAACACGGCGGCAGTGAACCGAGGACAGCAGGCCGCGTCAGGCGCACTCATAAGCTGTCAGGAAATCCTCACGCGTAATATTCGACTGTCGTAGGATCAGCCGGGGGTTGAGCCTTTGATTCTCGCGTGGTTGGGCAGGGTCAGCGGCGTGCGTGTGCCGTCGGGATTCTGACGGATCATAGCGATGTGCTCGCGTTCGCGCACCAAGGTGAAGCCCAGCACGACCAAGGTTCGTACTACACGGGCTTTGGGGACGTCGCGGGGGAATTTCGACATCGACTGGTGGAATCAAACGACCGTCTCGGCTATGAAGGCGTCAAGCGCAGGGGCGTCTGCCCCGAGACCCTCGGGGCCAAAGGTCTTCAGGTGGAACTTGATCGCGGATTTCACATCCTGCAGGGCCTCTTCAAAAGTATCCCCCTCTCCGACCACCACCCCGTTCACACCCACCGGGTAGGCCACATAGCCATCGGCGTGCTTTTCCACAATGATCTTCAAGGTCTTGTTCATGCCAACGAAAGTAGCGCATTAAACCGGAGTGACAAGGGCGAAGGATAGAGAGGAGCGCGGACGGTGGACGGTAAGCGGAAAAGTGAGAAATACTAAAACTGGAGAAACGGTGAAAAGAGGAGGATAGGTTTTAGAAATCAAATTGATCGGGTCGCAATTGAATCAGAAATTCGTCGCACGGCAGACAGAGGACGGTGGACACGCGCTGTGCGCGCCAGTTGAAGCTGCACTGTTCCCCCGTGCTCGGGTGACATGTGTTTGTCCGACGTTCTCAGAAGTGTTTCCATCCGAAACGTAGGCAGAAAGTTGAAGTTTAAGCGCCGATGCCTGCCACCAAGTGCGCAGGGCGAGGCCACCAAGCAGCAGTTGCAGGGCGTGCAGGAACCAGTAGACGTGGAGAAGGCACGGTGGACGGAGGACGGAGGACAGTGGACGGTATTCTGAAG
>JANMVS010000486.1:0-4968 GCA_031392885.1 Verrucomicrobiota bacterium | reverse complement strand
CGACGTGGTCCCCTTCGTTCCGCCTACCGCCCGAAAGTAGCCCGAACGCCGATGAACAAATTTTTCCAAATCTTGCAGTTCTCGATCGCCGTAATGGCGACGACCGTGATTTCCCCGGCCACGGAACTTCCTGCCTGGGCCTACCCCGTGGTTCCTCCCGGCGGCCCGCCGGTTCCGGATGACGGCAGGGCGAGACACGTTCCCGACAGCGACGTCACCTTTACGCGCGCCCAAATCGCCGCGATTGGCAGTCTGGTTCCCGACTGGCATCCCGACGAGCACCCCCCGATGCCCGACATCGTGGCGAAGGGTCGCGCGCCGCAGGTTTTCGCCTGTGGCTATTGCCATCTCCCCAACGGTGCCGGCCGGCCGGAAAACACCAGTCTGGCCGGCCTGACGGCGGCCTATATCAAGCAGGAGATGCTCGCGTTCCGGAACGGTGAACGACCGGGCTCTGAGCCGAAAAGACTGCCGCAGACCCTGATGATCGCGATCGCCAAGGCCGTGACCGAGGCCGAAATCGAGGAGGCGGCCGCGTACTTCGCCTCCCTGAAGCCGGCGTCCTTTGTCAAGGTCATCGAAACCGCGACCGTGCCGAAAACCGTCGTGGCCGGTTGGACGCTGACCCCGGCGCCGGGCGGGGGCACGGAACCCATTGGCAACCGGATCATCGAAATGCCCGAGGATTTCGCGCGCTTCGAGCATCGCGATTCCCGGACGCCCTATCTCGCTTATGTTCCCTTGGGGAGCGTCCTGCGCGGCGCCGAACTGGTCGCCACGGGTGGGAACGGCAAGACGCTGCTCTGCATCACCTGCCACGGCCCGGAGCTGAAAGGCCTGGCAGACGTCCCACGCCTCCTCGGTCGTTCGCCGAGTTTTTTGATGCGCCAGCTCTACGATCTCCGGAGCGGCGTACGAAAGGGAGGAGCCTCCGAGTTGATGAAACCGGTCGTCGTCAATCTGACCGTCGAAGATCTGGTCGCCATCGTCGCCTACCTCGCAAGTCGCGAGCCATAGGCTGGCCGGTCCAAGACCGATACCCTGATTCGGGGAGCTCCCCTGAATTGGCCTTGCGCGCCTTCTCCGGGAAAGTCGAGATAGACCGCGTTAGCCCTGAACATCGCACCAGGCAATACCAGCTATTTTCCAGTAAAGATTCCCGGGTCAAGCCCCGGGGCATTTTAACCACGGATTTCACTGATTACATGGATACAGATATTTACTGGAAACATCGCTTCAAATACCATTCATTTGCTAGGTGAAAACTGCAAAACTCAGATCGATTCCATAATCCGTGCCATCCGTGGAATCCGTAGTTTCAACTGCATTTTTAGGATGAATTCGACCGCCCCATCCGCAGGTGGAACGCCGGAAAAAAATCCGGCCGGTCCCCGCCCGTCGCGCACGCTCATTCTAGGCGGCGGCTTTGGCGGGTTGGCCGCGGCGAACACGCTGCGGCGGTTGTTGCCCGCGGAACATGGCATCACCGTCATTGATGAGTCAGCGCGATTCCATGTCGGAGCCGGCAAGCCCTGGGTGATGCTCGGGGAACGGACCAGTGCGGAGATCTCCGCGCCGCGGGAGAAATTGCTCGAACCCGGGATTGAATTTGTGCAGACGGATATTTCTCAGATCGATGTGCCGGGGCGCTGCGTCGTGACCTCGACCGGCCTGCGCCGCTGGGATTATCTCGTGATCGCCCTCGGAACCACTCTCACGCAGGAGACCGTGCCGGGTCTGGCGACGGCTCACACTTTCTACACGGTGGCGGGGGCGGAAAAGCTCCGACCGATTCTTGCCGATTTCACCCAAGGGGAAATCGTCCTGCTGATCCCGAAGGCGCCCTACAAATGCCCGGCGGCGCCCTACGAGGCCGCCCTGCTGTTGCAGGACTACTTTGCCCGGCGCGGCCAAGCCGGCGCGGTACGGCTGAGCGTTTACACGGTCGAGGGCTCACCGATGGCCACCGCGGGCCCGGAGATGGGAGCCTTCATTCGGGGGGAACTATCGAATCAGGGCATTGGCTTTTTCCCGCAAAAGTCCGTTGGACGCGTCGACGATCAAGCCCGCCGGGTGGAATTTGCCGACGGCACGACCGCCGCCTATGATCTCTTGCTCTGCGTGCCCCCGCACGAGGCCCCCGCCGTGGTCCGGGCGGCTGAATTAGTGGGCCCGTCGGGTTGGATTCCTGTCGACCCTTTGACGATGGAGATAAAGTCGGCGACCGGCCAAGGCCGGGTGTACGCGATCGGCGACGTGACGACCGTTCCCCTGCCGGGCCGCTTCAAACCGGACATGGGTTTGGTTCTGCCCAAGGCCGGTACGATGGCCGAAGCCCAGGGCGAAGTGGTCGCGCAGCGGATTGCCGCTCTCGTCCGCGGGGACATTCCCACGGCCACGTTTGGCGGCACGGGCTTTTGCTATCTTGAAACCGGCCACGGCCACGCCGTGAAGGGGGAGGGTTCGTTCTTTGCGCTGCCGCACCCGGTGATGAGCAAGCAGCCGCCCAGTACGGAGCAGTTTGCCGGCAAGCTGGCCTGGGTGGCTGAACACTTAACGCCGCGCCGCTAGCCCTCGGCCACGAACAAACGCAATCAACGATGAACATCACACGCGCCAATGCCACCACGACGAAACGTGGGCCGGCGGCCTATTTCACAGGGACAGTTTGGTTGGAGGAGATCACTGCGGCGCCTTATGCGTCGGACGTGCGTGTAGTGGTGGCCACGTTCGAACCCGGCGCCCGGACCGCGTGGCATACCCATCCGCACGGCCAAATGCTGCAAATCGTCGCCGGCGTCGGACGGGTGCAGAAAGCCGGCGAAGGAATCGTGGAGGTGCTCCCGGGGGATGTGATCTGGTTCGAACCCGGTGAGCGTCATTGGCACGGGGCGGCCGCGAACCGGATGATGGTGCATCTGGCTGTGCAGCGTGCGGATGAGGCCGGCAAAACCGCGACCTGGCAGGAACAGGTGACCGACGGCTAAAATTCAGACGGAACTTTACCGGGGGCGACGTGAAGCAAGTGCCAGCTAAGTCTTCCCCTTCGATTTTTGTGCTCGGGCTTGACGAAGCGAACGACCCCGGCCACTTGCTCGCCCCAGAATTGCGCCCGTCAGCTGCTTGCCAACCACCGCGGAAATGAGCAACCAGAACACGGTGAAGGCATGATCTAGTCGGGATATTTCATGGAGCGACGGCGACCTCGCCGTTGGTCGCAAGCAAACCCAGCTCCTTCGACGAGCTCAGGACCCCCGCGTCGGTACAGGGCGGGCGCGCGGCGGCTCCATTAGACAGATTGTCGTTAGCAATGATTCCGGGTGGGAAATGTTCGGGCTATAGCATCCGACCGATGAGTGCGCCGATCTGCAGGTCATCCTCCGCCCCGAAACCGTGATGGCGAAGTCGACCGTCGCGGTCGATTAACAGGAGACTCGGGGTGCCCCGCAAATTATAGAGCCGCATCGTCCGCGCAAGCCAGCCAAGGTCAGGGGCGATGCCGGATCGAACCATTGCGAGCCGATCCATTCGGGGGCGAGGGCGGGGGGGTGTTCATGCCCGACACTGCCTCTCTGCGCTCCGGCGGGCCATGGCATACCGAAAGGCTGCGCCCGGTTGCCTCATCGTTTTCCTTGCCGGTGGCATCCCGTCGCCGCGTCAGAACCGCGGCAAATTGACTGCCGGAAAAAACTGTCAGGCTTGGCTACAGGATTACCTTGCTCCGCCAAGCCATGATCCGGCCGACATTTTTTGCCTCAACGGGTTCGGTCTGAGTGAACTCCGTCTGCTCTCGCTCGCCGAGCTTTTGGTACAGGCTGTTGGGGAGCACGATTTCATCGCAGCCCGCCTGCGCCGTCAAACGGGCCGCCACATTGATGCTATCACCCACAAAACCAATGTGCGTCCGGCTGTAGGGGCGGAGAGACAGCAAGTCCAGAGCACCCAGCGCCATGCCAATGTGCACGCCGCAGGCCGGCTGCAGGCGGTCAATCCGGCGCTGCCACTGGCTCGCCACCGATTTTCCAATGCTGCAAATCGCGCGGGCCGTTTCATACGCCGCCGCCACGTAGCCCGCCCGCCGATCGGGCAGGCCAAAAATGCCGACCACTTCGTCGCCCACAAATTGGTAAAGCAAGCCGCCGCGGTCGACGATCTGGGAGCGCACTTTCGCATAGAAGGAGGTGAGCGATTCCCGGACGATTTTGGCATCGGGGGTGTCCCGCACAAAACTGGAGAAGGAACACAGGTCGGCGATCACGATGGCGACGTCGGGGTAGGTCCCCGGCTGGAGGATCTGGCGGGGATGTCCGGTCTGGTCGAGCAACTCCCGCACCCGCCAGAAGCCCAGGTGCCACAATAACTGCGCCCGCAGGGGGTCATGTTCGTAGGGCTGGTCTACGGGGACCTGGAACGCATGCCGCCCCATGGCGTGTTCGATGGCCACCCGCACATCCAACAGTCGGTCGGGTTCGATGCGATCGACGGCGACGGCGAAGTGCTGTCGCAGCATCTGACCGAGCCGGGTTCCGTTCCAAATCTCGAGCCGAAGTCCCGGGTGCAGCATCGCGTGCATTTGGCGGACCAGTTCATCCCAGTTCGGGCGGTTGTCTTCGTCCACCACCAAAATCACGCAATTGGCGGAATTGGTCTCGGCCGTCGGCAAACGATATTTTCGTTCCAGGGACTTCAGCAGCGTCTCGTTGGTGTAACCGAAATTCACCTCGACAAAAATGGCCGGCTGACCGGGCGGCTGAATGCGGATGTCGGCAAACACTCCCGGCCGTCCCAGGTAGGCCTCCCGATCGATCCGGATGGTGCCGAGTTCAATCCCTTGGGCGAGGGCGAGCTCGAACCGGCACAAGTCTGCGCAGACCTCCTCCAGGAGCAGGCGCAGCTCAAGGGGCGAGTGAGTATCACGCATGGCCTGACTCCACTCGCGGGCCCCGTGCTGGTCAAAGGCAATCGGGG
>JANMVS010000477.1:0-2249 GCA_031392885.1 Verrucomicrobiota bacterium | reverse complement strand
TAAGAGAAAGAGTAAGAGAAAGAGTTCACTCGGCATTACCCAGCCCGGCGGAGCGCCCGGCCCCACGCGCCCCGCAACTCCTGCCGGCACCGCACCGCATCGGGCCAGACGGGCGGGTTGGTGCTGACATTATATCCCACCGTCGTCCCCAGCTCCGGGCAGACCCACAGCTCGCCACCGGGACGCGGGCCCTCCAACCAGAGGGTGAAGAGGTCCGCGGTGAATGCCAGATAGTCGCGGAATTCCGGCGTGAGCCGGCCGCGCCCGTTGGTCACGGGCACCTGGCAATGCTGGCTGTTGAACGGGCGCAGGTGAAACAGCTGCGAGTGCTGGATCGACTCCGGCCAGACGAGCAGCCGCGCCGAATAATCCTTCGGCAGAACATGCTTCGAGACGGCAAAGTGCGAATGGTCCCACGTCACCGGCATAATCTCGCCGGTGGCCTTCCGGTAGCGCCGCGCGATCTCGGTGAATTTTTCTGGGGTCTCCGTCGCGGTGTCGCGGTGCACCTCGATATGCACGCCGAGACCGAGCCGACGCGAGAACTTGATCAGGCGCACCGCCAAGGCCGCCGCCCGGGCCGGCGGGGTATCGTGATTCAACAGCTGGATGTTGATGAAATGCACGCCCAGCGCGCGCTGCGCCTCCAGTCGGGGGCGCGCCACGACGAGATCGCTGCAGTCGAAGCCGCTCATCAACCGCAAGCCGCGGCGGTTCGCACCGGCCTGCAATTCCGGCGTGACGTAGGCGCACACGCCATCGAAGCCGGCGGCTTGGATCGCCGTGAGCTTGCGCTCCAGCGACCATTCGCGCGCCGGGGTGGGGTGGCCGACCATCGACCAGGGGGTGGCGCAGATAATCAGGCGGGGAGGGACTGAAACAATTTTCATGAAGCGACTGAAAATAACTGAAAACAGATGTTGAAATGCCGGGGTTGGCCAGCCCATTTTTGCCCGTTGGGCGTTGCTTGCCCTGCCAAGCCCGAATCGCTGCAAACCGAGGTCACCACGAAATAAACCAAAAACACGAAAAGAATATCCTCGGGATCTTTCGACCGGCTCACGGTCCACGCCAAGCCCCGAGGCATTTGAACAAACCAACACAAACTCACGATGCCTGCGATTTTCCCCCTCATTTGCCGGAGCTTGCTTGCCAGCGATTCAAACTGTCGTCCGTCAACGGGCTTCCCGAATCGCTTGCAAGAATGCTCCGGCCTTCCGACCGAGCCGATCCCGTCTCGGCGGGATTCGGGGTATCAAACCCACCGCGAATGAATACCATGAATGGGATAGGCGCATTTTGGATGGCGACACCGGACCGTGTCAGTTCTGGAGAAGTGAATTCCGGGGAACCTCTTCTTTTCGTGTGTTTCGTGGTTAAATCCTTCTGCCTGGTTCCGTCTAGGGCCCTGCTTTCTTTTCGCTGATATTCCCTCCCGACATGTTACCCTTGCCCTTTGTGCAGCGCGCCTCGTGGATTTGGTCTGCGGAGGGCACTCATGCCGTGCCGCCGGCCGGGCAGGCGTCGCCGTCGCACTACCAGGTGCGCTATTTCCGGCGCACCTTTGAGGTCGCGGATCCCGCCGGCGCGACGCTGACCGTTCACCTCTCGGCTGACAGCCGGTATGTGTTTCATTGCAACGGCGTCTGTCTGGGGCGCGGGCCGGCCAAGGGCGACATCAACCACCACTTCTATGATACCTATGATCTGACGCCGCATTTGCGGCGCGGTCGAAACGTCCTCGCGGTGATCGTCCTCGATATGTCCCGGGTCGCGCACCGGCCCGCCCTGCTCGGCGCGCCTTGCTCGGTCATGACGTACGCCGGGGGTTTGGTTCTGGAGGGAGCGGTGGTGGACGCGACCGGGGCGATCCTCACCGACCTGCAGACCGATGCCCACTGGCGCGTCGCGGTGGATCACGGCCACCGCTTTCAGAACGAGCACACCACCTTCGAGGGTTATCTCGGTTATTTCGAGCACCGGATCTCGGCGCTGGTGCCGGCGGGCTGGACCACGGCGGAGTTTGACGACCGTGCTTGGCCGGCGGCGGCAGTGCTTTTCAAGGCCGAGCGATTGGAAAACCGCCGCGATCCGACCAGCCCCTACGGTCTGTTGCCCCGGATGATTCCCCTGTTGGAGGAAGGCGCGCCGGCACCGTTTCCCGAGGCCTACGTTGCCGGCGGTGGTGCGGTTTCACCGGCGTGGCAACAGCTGTTGGCCACGGGCGCAGCGCTGACCCTGCCGCCCGG
>JANMVS010000475.1:0-18917 GCA_031392885.1 Verrucomicrobiota bacterium | reverse complement strand
AACCGCAACGGCGCGTTCGCCGATTACGTCTCCATTCCCGCCAGCAACCTCTGGCGGGTGCCAGCCGGAATGTCGCTCGATGTCGTTTCGTGCTTCGATCCCCTGGGCAATGCCGTGCATACCGCGCTGTCGTTCGACCTGGTCGGCGAGGATGTGCTCATCACCGGCGCGGGGCCGATCGGCTGCATGGCCGTCGCGGTCGCCAAGCACGCCGGCGCCCGCAAGGTCGTGATCACCGATATCAATGAAGGCCGGCTGGAACTGGCGCGCAAATTCGGCCCCACCCGCGCGGTCAACACGGCGACCGAAAATCTGACCGAAGTCTGGCACCAGGAACTGGGCATGACCGAAGGCTTCGATGTCGGCCTCGAAATGTCCGGCAGTCCCGTGGCCTTGAACCAGATGATCGACAATATGATCATGGGCGGCCGCATCGCCCTGCTCGGTGTGCACCCCGGGGAGGCGACGGTTGATTGGAACAAGATCGTTTTCAAGATGCTGCATCTGAAGGGCATTTATGGCCGCGGAATGTTTGAGACCTGGTATAAGATGACGGCCCTCGTGCAAGGCGGCCTCGACATCACCCCGGTCATCACCCACCGCCTCCCGGTCGAGAAATTCCAGGAGGGCTTCGAGTTGATGGGCGCCGGCAAGAGCGGCAAAATCGTGCTCAACTGGGAATCCTGATATTTAGCCACGGATTACTCGGATGGGCACGGATGAATTGATTTTAAACTCTCCCGCCTCCAATGGAAACGCCTAGTTCAGTAGCCCTATCCGTGCCCATCTGGGCCATCCGTGGCTAAACCTCTTTCATGAATTCCACCTACTCCGCCCACCTCAAGAAAACCCTCGGCGAGATCGAGACGGCCGGGCTGTTCAAGCGCGAGCGCATCATCACCACGCAACAGACGGCCCACATCACGGTCGCCGGTGGCAAGCCGGTGCTGAACATGTGCGCCAACAACTACCTCGGGCTCGCCGCCAGCCCGGAGCTCATGGCCGCCGCCCGGGCCTCGCTCGACCGCTGGGGTTACGGTCTCGCTTCCGTCCGGTTCATCTGCGGCACCCAGCAGATCCACAAAGACCTGGAAGCCGCGATTTCCAAGTTTCTTGGCACGGAAGACACCCTCCTTTATTCGTCCTGCTTCGACGCCAACGGCGGCCTGTTCGAGACGCTGCTCGGCGCGGAGGATGCGGTCATCTCGGATGAACTGAACCACGCCTCGATCATCGACGGCGTCCGGCTCTGCAAGGCGCAACGCTACCGTTATAAAAACAACCACCTCGCAGACCTCGAGGCGAAGTTGAAGGAGGCCGACGCCGCGCAGGCACGCTTCAAGCTGATCGCCACCGACGGCGTATTCTCCATGGACGGCTATATCGCCAACCTGCCGGGCATCTGCGACCTCGCGGACAAATACGGCGCGCTGGTCATGGTGGACGACAGCCACGCCGTCGGCTTCATGGGCCGGACGGGGCGGGGCACGCACGAGCATTGCGGCGTGATGGACCGCGTGGATGTATTTACCGGCACACTGGGCAAGGCGCTCGGCGGCGCCAGCGGCGGCTACACCAGCGGTCGCCGGGACATCATCGCCCTGCTGCGCCAGCGCTCCCGCCCCTACCTCTTCTCGAACACAATTTCCCCCGCCATCGCCGCGGCATCCCTCAAGTGCCTGGAGATGCTCACCGCGTCCACGGCGCTGCGCGACAAGCTCGAGGCCAACACGAAGTTTTTCCGCGACGGTCTGACCAAGGCTGGCCTCACCCTCCGCCCGGGCACGCATCCAATTGTACCCGTGATGCTCGGCGATGCGGCGCTCGCGCAAAAAGTCGCGGCGCAGATGCTGGAGAAAGGCGTGTACGTCATCGGCTTCTTCTACCCCGTCGTGCCCCACGGCGCCGCGCGCATCCGCACGCAGGTGTCCGCCGCCCACAGCCAGGCGGACCTCGCGTTTGCCATTGAGAAGTTCGCTGAAGTGAAGCAGGAATTCTCTCTCTGATGCCCACTCGCGCCCAACGGCAAAAGCTCAAGGCCGCGGCCAAGGCCGCCGCCGGCCGGGCCTACGCCCCCTATTCCAAATTCCGCGTCGGCGCGGCCGTCCTGACCGGCTCCGGCAAGCTGTTTGCCGGCTGCAATGTCGAGAATGCCTCCTACGGCCTGTGCAACTGCGCGGAACGCACGGCAATATTCAGCGCGATAGCCGCGGGGGAGACTAAAATTTGCTGCGTCGTGGTCTACACGCCCACGAAGTCGGCCACCGCCCCCTGCGGCGCCTGCCGGCAGGTCATCAATGAATTCGGTCCGGCCGCGCGCGTGATTTCTTTTTGCACGGGGCGGGAGGAAATCGATGTGTCCCTCGGCGCACTGCTGCCCGGCGCCTTTGGCCCGGCCGATCTGCAGTAGTACCAGTTCCGCGTGCATGAATCCTTAGCCGGGCACGCCCTTAAACTTCAAGGGAGGTGAAAGTGTCCGTGAGCGGCAGGTTTGTTCCGCCCGGCGGATTACGGGTAGGGCGAGACGCTTGCCGAGCCGCAGCCTGGGCGAAGGCTGGTCCCCGCCGAGCCGGGCCGCGAACGGCTCATACCAACGTCCCATGATAGCTGGACTTTGCATTCGGAGGGCTCGCGTCCCTGCGAGCCGGCCCGCAGCGCCGCGGGCCCTCCCGAGGATGACGGACGGTCGCTTCGCTCGGTACACCCGGGCGGGAGCAGTCGCGATCAAAGTCCAGATCATTAGAGACGTTGGTATCATCCGGCGGTTGTCAAACCAGCGTACGGCACCAGGCGCCCCGCCTGCGGCCGCCCCTACTTCAGCGAGTCCGTGAACTTCCGCATCTCTTCCCAGTAGCGCGGTCCGGCGGTATCGGCCAGACCCCCGTGCTGTCCGCCCGGGATGATCAATTTCATCTTGCGCGCCGTCGTCGCCGCATAGAGCGCCTCGCCATGCCAGTAAGGCACCGTGCGATCATCCGTGCCATGGAGGAAAAATACCGGGATCCGCAGCCGCGGCACCTTGGCGATATTCACAAACATGTCACCGGGCAGCAGGGGAAAATGCGTCATCACGCGGTAAGCGCTGACGAACGCGCCCTGCAAAATCAGGCCGGCCACCGGTTGATGCAGGGCCAGCTCCACCCCGGGACCACCGCCCAGCGAGTAACCAAAAACCACGATTCGATCCGCCGGCACGCCCAACTGGGTGCGGAGATAGTCATAGGCGAGTTGCACGTCGGCACAGATATTGGCCTCCGTCGGCGTCCCGCCGCTGTGCCCGTAATGCCGGTAGTCCACGGCAAAAACGGCGTAGCCGCCCGCCTGCACGAAGTTTGGGATGTATTCGCCGATGCTGCCGAGATCCTCATAGTTGCCGTGCAGATAAAGCAGGGTGAATTTCGCCGTCGGGTTCGGCCAATGGCGCGCGGCCAGCTTGACGCCATCCGGGGTGGTCAATTGCAGATAATCCGCCGTCAGTTCATATTTAACCGGCGGCCGCGGAAAGAGCAGCGACGGAGAAATCAATTTCACGCCCACCGCCAGCACCGCGTAGCCGACGGCGAGCAACAGGAGAATCCGACCGGCACTGAAAGCGAGTTCCGACATCTTGCGCATGCAACGCTCCGGACTTCAGTGTCCGGATAAATAATCCCGCACGACGGCCCGCAACTGCTCGCGCGGCACCTCCTGCTCCGTGCGGTCGGCCAGCTGGCGAATTTTCACGACGCCCTTGGCCAGTTCGTCGCCGCCGTAGATGAGGGCCAGCTTCGCCCCGGATTCGGCGGCGGCCTTGAACTGCTTGCCGAAAGCCAGGTCCTTGAAGGGATACTCGACGCGAAAACCCGCCGTCCGCAGCGCCGCAATGTCGGCAAAGGCCGCCGCGCGTTCCGCCGCGCCGCCGATGACCGCGTAGATGTCGGGGGCGGTGATGAAAGCCGGCATGAGACCGCGCTGCTCGATGAGCAGGCCGGTCGTCACATCGCCGATGGCGAAGCCCACCGCCGGCAGATCGGGGCCGCCCAGCTTTTTGATCAGATCATTGTAACGTCCGCCCCCCGCCAGCGCCCGCAGGTCGCCCTTCCGGTCGAAAGCCTCAAAGACAAAACCGGTGTAGTAAGCCAGTCCCCGCACGACGGAAAGATCGACGGAAATAAAATCGGAAAGACCCATCGCGGCCAGGCCGTCCAGCACCTTGCGCCAGTCAGCCAGGCGGGCGGCCAGTTTTGCCGACGGGAAAGGCGCCAGGGCCACCTCAAGTTCGGCGAGACTCTTGATTTTCAGAAAAGCAAGAATCTGCTCCTGGCGGCCGGCCGCCAAAGTCCCATGAGTCTCGGCGTAGCCCTTGAACGCGTCGTCGCCCATTTTTTCGTAACGGTCGATGGCGGTGAGCAGGCTCCGCGACTGGGCCGCGTCGCAGCCGAGCGCCTCCAGGTAGAAAAACCACAGGTCGCGGTCGCTCAGCCGAATCGTGAAATCCGCTGCCGTCAGTCCGAAACCGGCGAGGCATTGGATAAGCAGTGCGATCAGCTCGATCTCAGCCTCGGGGCCGGGTTCGCCGAAGATATCGGCGTTAAACTGGTTGAAGGCGCGGAGCCGACCCTTCTGGGCGCGTTCGTAGCGGTAAAATTCGGCGAGGCTGAACCACTTGATCGGACGCTTCAGCGCCCCGGCCCGGGCGCCAACCATCCGGCACACCGTCGGAGTCATTTCAGGCCGCAAGGCGACCTCCCGGCCGCCTTTGTCCGTGAAGTTGAACAGCTGCGCCTCGATCTCGTCACCCGACTTGGCCTTGTAGAGTTCGAGCGGTTCCAGGACCGGTGCGTCGTATTCCTGAAAACCAAAGGTGCACGCGGCCTGCCGCCACGCACGGAAGATGTGTTGACGACGGGAAAAATCCTCCGGGTAAAAATCCCGGAAGCCCGGAAGCGACTGAAAGCCGGCCATGCCTCGCAGCAACGAGACGCGCACTCAGGCCGAGGCCGGAGGCGGCGGGCTGCCCCGCAACTTGTCGAGACTGAGCTGCTTGATCTTCTGCTTGAGAATCTTGCCGGACTTGAATTTTACCACGGCGCGTTCCGGGATGACCACTTCGGTCTCAGGCTTGTTCGGATTGCGACCGACCCGGGCCTTGCGCACCTGCACTTCTAGGACACCAAAATTGCGCAGCTCGACATTGCGGCCGGCGGCCAGTGCATTCATCACAATATCAAGGGTCATCTGGACCGTGTCCTGGATTTGCTTCTGCGGAAAACCGGTCTTCTCGTATATTTCCAGCACGATCTCGCGTTTGGTAAGGTTGGTCGACATGGCTAGGCGGGGTTGAGAGTTTTCTGTCTCGATAGTTTCAACCACAAACAATTCACTACCCAGTGCTTGCGTCAACCGCAAAGCCGCACAAATGGTAATCTTTACCAATGCCAGATCCGAAGGCCGTCAACGCCATGTTTGCCCGTATTGCCGGTCGCTACGATCTGGCCAATCACTTGCTGAGTGGGGGGGTGGATTACTGGTGGCGGCAGCGACTGGTGCGGAGAGTGCATGACGTCCAAGCCAGTTCGGTACTGGATCTGGCCACGGGCAGCGGGGACGTGGCTTTTGCTTTGGCGGACGGTCTGCCCCCGGGCGTGCAAGTGACTGGCATGGATTTCTGCCAGCCCATGCTGGACGAGGCGGTCAAGAAACGCTGCGGCCACCCGCGCTGGGCCGACATCGAGTTCAGGCAAGGCGACGGGATGGCCCTGCCTCTGCCGGCAGCGGCGTTTGATGCGATCACCATTTCCTTTGGCTTGCGCAACATGGCGGACCGGCCTCAGGCCTTGGCGGAGATGCGCCGGGTTCTCCGGCCGGGTGGCCGGCTCTTTGTGCTGGAGTTCTCGCAACCCAGTTGCTGGTTCCGGCCGTTCTACTACGCCTACCTCAAGTATGTGCTGCCCACGGTGGCGGGGCTGGTCACCGGCGACCGCTCCGCCTACGAATATCTGGGCGGCTCCATCGAGGAATTCCCTGGCCGCAACGCCATGTCGGCGGAAATCCGCCGCGCGGGCTTCCGTTCCGTCGGGGCCACGCCCCTCACCTTCGGCATCGTGGCGCTGCATGAGGCGCGAGTTTGAACCGGTTGGCCCGGGTGGGCTGGTCCGTGATCGTCCCCCACCTGGCTTACGAGATCGTACCCTCCGCCGCGCCGCCCGTCGCGGGTCAGTTGAATGATTTGCCGCAACCGCAGGTGCTTTGCGCGTTGGGATTTTTCAGCTCGAAGCCCTTGCCGTGCAGGCCATCGTCAAAATCAATCTTCGTGCCGCTGAGATAGGCCAGACTCGTCGGGTCGATGAGCAACTGCACGCCCTCGCTCTCAAACACCCGGTCGTCGGCCTTGGGCCGATCGAAGGACATGCCATATTCGAAGCCCGAGCACCCGCCGCTCTCCACAAACACCCGCAATTTTTTCTCGCCGTCGCCCTGGGCCGAATGCATGGCCTGTACTTGGCGGGCGGCGCGGGCGGTGAGGGTCAGCATGAATGGCACCGTAGCGCGTTCGGCCGGGCTGTCAACCGGGCGGGTGCGAGGCGAACCGCTGGTGCAGCAGGAATCGTGCAAATTACGCGCTGTTTTCTTGCCTCGCGCAAAATTCACCGTCTTTCTTGTCCCTGTGCCCTCGTCATCCCTCAAGCACATCTTCAACGAACTCGAATACGAGCTGATCAACAAGCTCGCGGAAGGCGGCATGGGCCTGGTGTACGAGGCCGTGCAGAAGGGCACCGGCAATTTCCGCAAAACCGTTGCCATCAAACTCATTCGGGAGGAATACTCCAGCATCCCGGAGTTCCAGAAGAACTTCATCGGCGAGGCGAAACTGGTGGCCGACCTGATCCACACCAACATCGTCCAGACCTACCACCTCGGACAAGTCAGCGGACAGTATTTCATGACGATGGAGTTTGTGCGCGGACTGAACCTGGAGCAGTTTATCGATCGCCATAATGAACTGAACCGGCCGGTGCCGCTGGACATGGCCGTCTTCATCGCTTCCCGGGTCTGCCGCGGCCTGAGCTACGCGCACGCCAAACGGGACCATGAGGGGCGGCCGCTCGGGATCGTGCATCGCGATGTCAACCCGAAGAATGTGATGCTCGCCATCGAAGGCGACGTGAAGCTCACGGACTTCGGCATCGCGAAGGCCTTGGACCTGATGTACAATGAGGAAGGCAAGGTGATCCCCGGGAAGGACGAATACCTCTCCCCCGAAGGCGCCAGCTATGCGGTCACGGACGGCCGTTCGGACCTTTTCTCCCTCGGCATCGTGATGACCGAAATTCTGCTGGGGAAGAATATCTTTCGCGGCGCCAGCCGGATGGAATCGCGCCGGAACATCCTGACCATGCCCGTGCCCAATTTTTCCACCCTCCGCGACGACATCGATGCCAAGCTGGAAGCCATCATCCGCAAGACACTGCAACGCGACCGCGACAAGCGTTATCAGTCGGCCTTCGAGATGCTCACGGACTTGGAACTCTATCTGTATAGCGACCGCTACGGCCCCACCAACGAAAAGCTCGCCGTCTACCTCGCCGAAGTCTTCCCGTCCGCCATGATCGGTTCCGCCCCCGTTCGCGCCCTCTCTGCCCGCGTCTCCACGCTCGAAAGCCAGCGGTAACCTCATGCGCGCATGAGCGGTCCCGGACTCCAGCAAGGTTTCCATCAACGGCAGTCGCAGCAGCTCGTGCTCGCGCCGCAGATGCGGCAGTCGCTGAAGATTCTGCAGGTGGCCGCGCTCGACCTGCGCGCGGCCATCCAGGAGGAACTGCAGTCCAATCCCACGCTCGAGGAACAGCCGATGGACGACGTGAGCCTCGAGAAAGCAGCCGCCAGCGGGGACGCGAACCTGACGCCGAATGACGACCCGAGCGAGGAAATGAATTTCTCCAAGGATTTCCAGATGCTGGAAAAAATCGGGCAGGACTGGAAGGACCACATGACGGACACGGGGGGCGTGCGCCCGACCACCGGCGAGGAGGACGAGCGCCGGCAGCACTTCTTCGACTCCCTGACCACCGAGACCTCCCTGCAGCAGCATCTCATGCAGCAAGCCGAGCTGGCCGACTGTTCGCGCCCGATCCTTGAAGCGCTGCGTTTTCTGGTCGGCAGCCTGGATGACCGCGGCTATCTGACCACGACGCTTTCCGACCTCGCCCTGCTCGCCAGCCTGCCCCTGGCGACGATGCAGGAGGCCGCGAAACGGCTGCAGACGTTCGATCCCGCCGGCATCGGCGCAGAAAATCTGTCCGATTGCCTGCTGATCCAGCTGGCGCAAAAAGGCCGGGAAAAATCCGTGGCCGCCCGCATCATCCGCGACCATCTCGCGCTGCTGATCCGCCGCCGGATCCCGGACCTCGCGCGCAAGACCGGTCTCTCCCCCGAGGTCATCCAGGAAGCCATCGAGGAAATCGGCACGCTGGACCCCGCCCCCGGCCGGCGTTTTGCCGACGACGCGAATCGGGTGGTCATCGCCGATGTGACCGTGGAAAAGGACGACGGCGAGTGGAAGATCATCCTGAACCAGGACTATATTCCCCGCCTGCGGCTGAGCAACACCTACAAGGAACTCATTGCCAAGGGCCGCTTAAGCAAGACGGAGGGCGACTACCTGCGCGAGAAACTGCGGTCGGGCAAATTCATCATCAACGCCATCGAGCAGCGCCAGCGCACCATCGAGCGCATCACCCGCGAAATCATCAAACACCAGAGCGAGTTCTTCGACGAGGGGGTGGCCAAGTTGAAGCCGCTGACCATGTCGCAGATCGCCGACCTCATCGAGGTGCATGAGACGACCGTCAGCCGCGCCCTGGCCAACAAATACATCAAGACGCCGCACGGGGTTTTTGCGATGAAGTATTTCTTCACTTCCGGCTACCAGTCGCAGGCCGGCGAGGCCGTGGCCAACACCAGCGTGAAGGAGATGATTGCCGACATCATCGCGGGCGAAGATCCCGGCAAGCCGCTCAGCGACCAGGACATCGTTGGGCTGTTGTCGGCGAAGGGTCTCGGCATCGCGCGACGGACGGTGGCCAAATACCGCGAAGAGCTGGGCCTGCTGCCGAGCAATCTCCGCCGGCGCTACGATTGAGTGACCCGGGTGCGGGTCGCCTTCAACGGTCGGGCCTGGCGCACTGCTGCAGTTGCCGGCGCAATTCGCTCATCTCGAAAGGTTTTATCATGCACGCCGCGAGCCCCGCGACCGTGATGCTGCGAGCGATCAGATCCGGGTTGATGTAGCCGGTCATCAGGATGCGACGGGCCTTGGGTTGGTATTGCATGGCCTCGACGAGAAATTCCAGCCCCTGCTGGGCACCCGGCATCATATGATCACACAGGAGCACATCGAAGGTCCGCGCGCCCAGCAGCCCTTTGGCCTCCTCGGCGTTCGCGGCGCGGTCGATCTCAAACTCACCGCCGAGGGACAACTGGATCATCTCCGCCAGATGAGTGTCGTCCTCCAGCAGAAGGACCGACGGCCGTGGTTTGCTCTCGGTGGCCATAGCAGTGCCGGCTAATGGCCGGCGACGGCAATCGCCTGGTCGTACAGCTTGGCGGCGTCCTGCACCGACTTGATCAGTTCGGGGAGCGAAACCGGCTTGAGCAGGTAGCGGTAAAGCGCGGCCTCGTTCACGCTGCGCAACAACATTTCCGGCTTCATGTAGCCGGTTACCAGCATGCGTTGGGTGTTGGGATATTCCTCCCGAATATCCACCAAAAAACTCAAACCGTTGCCCCCGGGCATCAGGTGGTCGCACACCACCACCTTGAACGCCTTCTTGTGCATGATGAAACCCGCTTCGCGCGCGCTGGTGGCCATCACCACTTCAAAGAGTGGCGACAACGCCTCGGCAAATAACGTGAGCAGCGGCTTTTCATCATCGATGAGCAGAATCGCACCCAAGTTGGTCGCGGCGGGCGGATGGTCATTGCTCGGAAGTGTCATCGACGCAAAGGCTAGGTGACGGCACTCGGTAAGCAAACTCAAACCTTTCCCGCTCCCCCGGAGCCCGATATTTGGTTGCCTGCCATCGGGCAGGCGCTTTCTTGGTTCGACTGGCATGGACTCCTCCTCTCTTCACGCCGCCGCCCGCGACGGCACCTTTTCCCAGCGGCCGGCCACGGACCTGACGGATGAAAATCTCACCCAGGGCAACTCCTCGGGCAACACCCCGCTGCATATCGCCGCCAAATATGGCACCCTCGGACAGTTGCCGCCTGCGAGCCTCACGGCCGGAAATCTTCTCCGCAAGAATGACGCCGGCTATACTCCCCTGCATCTGGCCGCCCGCTGCGGTTTTCTCGACCAGATCCCGCCGGCCCTGCTGACCCGTGAGAACCTGCTCATCCGCTCCAACAGCGGCTACACCCCGCTGCATCAGGCCGCCGCCGGTGGCACCCTCCACCAGGTCCCCGCCGCCGTGCTCTCGTTGGAGATCATCCTGACCAAGACCGACCACGGCAACACCCTCCTGCACGATGCCGCCGAAGCCGGCACCCTCGACCGTTTTCCGCCGCGGTTCATCAACCGGCAGACCCTGACCACTCCCAATATCAGCGGCGAGACCGTCCTGCACGTGGCCGCCTTCAACGGTCACCTCGACCAGGTTGCGCGCGAATTTCTCACCACCGAGAATCTGCTGACCAAAACCGCCAATCACGACACCTGCCTGCATGCCGCCGCCATCGCCGGGCACCTTGACCAGATCCCGGCGGAGCTGCTGACCCACGACAATCTCGTCATGCCCAGCAAGTCCGGCCACACGCCCATTCACGCCGCCGCCGAATCCGGCAATATCGGGCAGATTCCGCGCGACCGCCTGACCATCGATCTGCTCATCGCCCGCAACGATTTCGGCGACACGCCGCTGCACGCCGCCGCCGTCGAGGGTCACCTGAAGGACATTCCACGCGAGCTCCTGAACCGCGCCACCCTGACCATCCGCAACTATAACGGCGGCACGCCCATCGGCGCCGCCCTCCGCCACGGCTTCGCCAGTCAGCTGCCTGAGGAATTCATCCCGAAGCCGCCTTCCGCCTTGCAGAAGTTTCTCTACCGGATCGGCGCCGCGCGCCCCCCGCACACCTAGCCCGGATATTTCACACCCAGAATGATACCTGCCGACAATCTGTTTACTGGAGCCGCCGCGACCCCGCGGCGGTTGGCGGGCGACTCACGGCGAGGTCGCCGTAGCTCCATGAAATATCCGGGCTAGTGGCTCCACGGCATCCGTGACATAAGCAAGAGTGTCACTGGCGCCCGATGTTCCGGACCTCTACTCACTTTCCCGCATGAATACTACCATCACCGCCATCACCGCCCGCGAGATCATCGACTCGCGCGGCAACCCAACCGTCGAGGTCGACGTGAAGCTCGCCAGCGGCGCCTTCGGCCGCGCCGCCGTGCCCTCGGGCGCCTCTACCGGCGAGCATGAGGCCATTGAACTGCGCGATGGCGACAAGACCCGCTACGGTGGCAAGGGTACGCTCAAGGCCGTCGCCAATGTGAAAGCCAAGATCGCCCCCGCCCTCCTCGGCTTCGACGCCTGCGACCAGATCGGCGTCGATCACGCCATGATCAAGCTCGACGGCACCAGCACCAAGTCGAAGCTCGGCGCCAACGCCATCCTCGGCGTCTCCCTGGCCACGGCCAAAGCCGCCGCCGCCGCCTGCGGGATCCCGCTCTACAAATATCTCGGCGGTCCGAACGCGAAGGTCCTCCCCGTCCCCATGATGAACATCATGAACGGCGGCGCGCATTCCGACGCCCCGATCGATTTCCAGGAATTCATGATTATGCCCACCGGCGCAAAGTCCTTCTCCGAGGCCCTGCGCATGGGTTGCGAGGTGTTTCACTCGTTGAAGAAGGCCCTCAAGGACAAGGGACTCGCCACCGCCGTCGGCGACGAGGGCGGCTTCGCCCCCAAGCTCGCCTCGGCCGAGGCCGCCCTCGATGTCATCGCCCTGGCGGTGAAGAACGCAGGCTACAAACTGGGCAAGGACATCAACCTCGCCCTCGACGTCGCCGCCTCTGAATTCTACGTGAAAGAGAAGAAGTCTTACGTCTTCAAGAAGTCCACGGGACAGGTCCTGTCGGGTGACGAGATGGTAGCCTTCTACCAGGCCCTCGTCGCAAAATATCCCATCATTTCCATCGAAGACGGCTGCGCCGAGGGCGACTGGGTCACGTGGAAGAAGCTCACCGACGCCATCGGTGACCAGATCCAGCTCGTGGGCGATGACCTCTTCGTCACCAACACCGAGTTCCTCAAACGCGGTATCGACACCGGCACCGCCAACTCGATTCTCGTCAAGGTGAACCAGATCGGCTCGCTCACGGAGACCTTCGACGCCGTCGAGATGGCCAAGGAGGCCGGCTATACCGCCGTCATTTCCCACCGCTCCGGCGAGACCGAGGATGTCACCATCGCCGACATCGCCGTCGCGACGAACGCCGGCCAGATCAAGACGGGCTCACTCTGCCGCACCGATCGCGTGGCGAAATACAACCAGCTCCTCCGCATCGAGGAAGAACTCGGTGCCAGCGCGATCTACGGCGGCAAGCTGTAATCGAACGGGCGAACGATCCGGGCCGCTCCCGCCAAAAAGCTAAAGCGGACTCTGCTTCGACCTCCCCCCAATAAGGCCGGACTGCCATGCCCGGCCTTATTGTTGCCCGGAATCCGCGTCGCCCTCGGACATCTGCCCTTGCCCACCTTCTCCCGCCGCCCAAACTGCCCCCGTGGACTCACCTTGCTTCCGCCACTGGCGGTTCACCCTCTGTCTGGTCATCGGCCCGGCCCGGCTCGCCGCCCACGAACCCACCCCGAAGGCAGCGCCCGCCGCCGCTCTGGTGCTGCCGACGATCGAGGTCCGCCAGGGTCGCATCCGCAAAATCGACGGCGAGATCCGCAAGCTGGACAAACTGATTGCGCGGGAGGAAAAAAAAGTGAAGTCGAGCGAACTGGATAAGGCGCTCAACAACACCCGGGTCGCCAATGCCGCCGCCCTGTTTGGCGGAAATTCCGCCGCCCATCTTTCCGCGGTCGCCGCCAGCCGGGTGGCCCTGCTGCAGACCGAACGCGACGTGCTTGAGGCCATGAAGCGCCCCGCCACCCGCGAAGCCCTGGCGATGATGGAAACGGAGTTGGAACAGCTGCGCACCACCCGCCGGAACCTGGATAACGTCGCGCGCTAGCCCGGATATCCCGAGCAGCCGTGAATGCGGAAAAAGATTTGGCCCCGGGTGTGGTATCGGTTGCGAGCAGAGTGTGAAATATCCGGGCTAGAACCTCGCCGCGCCGCACAGTTCAAGGGAAGGCCCGCATCGCGGCGGGCCGGGGCGACGGTCCGCCGGGATGCGGACCCTCGCCCGCCACCGATCACCGGCCAGTGGCGGCAAGCATCACTCCACTCGCAGAATATACCCGCGCAGGTACTCGCTTTCGGGCATCGTCACAAGCACCGGATGGTCGGCGGGTTGATGGCACCATTCCAGCACATGCACCCGGCGTTTGGCGTCCGCGGCCGCTTCCGCCAACACCTCGCGCAACTGGGCGTCCTGCATGTGATGGGAGCAACTGTAGGTCGCCAGCACGCCGCCGGGAGTCAGTGCCTTCAGCGCGCGCAGATTAATCTCTTTGTAGCCCCGCAGGGCGCCCTCCAGCGCCGACTTCGATTTGGCGAAAGGCGGCGGATCGAGAATGATCAGATCCCACGCCGGTTCGGCCTCCCGTTGGGCGGTGAACCAGTCGAACACGTTCGCCGCGACGAAATCGACAGTCAAACCGTTGCGCCCGGCATTCTTTTTGGCCTGCCCCACCGCATCGAAGGCGCTGTCGAGACCGCGCACGCTGGCGGCCCCCGCCTTGGCGCAATGCAGCGCGAACGACCCCTGGTTGCAAAACGCATCGAGCACGCGCTTGCCGGCCGCGTAGCGTGCGACCGCGCCGTGCTGTGACCGCTGGTCGAGATAAAAGCCGGTCTTCTGTCCGCCCTGCAGGTCGAGCCAGTATTCGATGCCGTCAATTTTCGTCCACCGGGGCGCCCACGCCACGCCCGACCGGGTGTGCACCTCCGCCGGCAGGCCCTCCAGTTTGCGGATGTTCGCGTCATTGCGGAAAATTATTTCCGCCGGCTTGATCAACTCAGCCAGGATAGCGCTGAGCAGCGCGGAGCGGGCTTCCAGGGCGAGGGTCTGCACCTGCACCACCAGCGTGTCGCCAAACTGGTCGACCACCACCCCGGGCAAATCGTCGGATTCCGACCAGACCAGTCGCTTGAAATCACCCAACCCCGCCCGCCGTGCGCTGGCCCGCTCCAGCGCTGTCCGCAGATACGCCTCATCGAGAGTGACGCGGTCGCGGCTGAGCCGCCGCCAGACGATCTGCGACTTGCTGTTATAGATGCCGGTGCCGATAAACCGTCCCGTCCGGTCGCGGCATTCGACGACCTGGCCGTCCTGGGCGGCAGGGAGTAGTTCCATGCATTCGTTGGCAAAAACCCACGGGTGACCCGCGAGTACACGTGAATTGGCATTCGGCTTTAGCTTAAGAGTAGGGAGCACAGTTCGGCAGCATTACGGCTTTGGTGCTCCGCAGAAGCACAAAATGCCGCGAACGATCCCGCTCATCCGAACCGGCGGACATATTCCGGAGCAGGATCAATCTGGCCGGACCTTGCGGAACGACGCCATTCGCCCATCCCCGCACCAAAAAAGGCTTCCCCTTATCCCCCCGGCCGCGTTTCCTGCCCAACCCTCCCTCCACTTCCCTCTTTCCTCCTCCGTCCACCGTCTGCTGTCCTCCGCCCATGTCTCCCGCCCAGGAAATCGCCCGCCGTCGCACCTTTGCGATCATCTCGCACCCCGATGCGGGCAAGACGACGCTGACCGAGAAGTTCCTATTGTACGGCAACGCCCTGCACCTGGCCGGCTCCGTGACCGCCCGGAAAAACCAGCGCGCGACTGCCTCCGACTGGATGGAGCTGGAGAAACAGCGCGGCATTTCCATTTCGTCCACCGTCCTCCAATTCGACTACGCCGGCTGCGCGGTCAATCTCCTGGATACCCCCGGCCACAAGGATTTCTCCGAGGACACCTATCGCGTCCTCACCGCGGTCGACGCCGCCCTTATGGTCATCGACGCCGGCAAGGGCGTGCAGGCCCAGACCCGCAAGCTCTTCGAAGTCTGCCGCCGCCGCGGGGTGCCCATCTTCACGTTCATGAACAAGTGCGACCGGCCCACCCTGAACGCCTTCGCCCTGCTCGATGAACTCGAGAGCGTCCTCGGCCTCCAGTGCTCCCCGGTCATCTGGCCCCTCGGCAATGGCCCGACCTTCAAGGGCGTCTTCGACCGCCGCACCAAGGAAGTCCACCTCTTCGAACGCGTGCCCGGGGGCAAATACCAGGCACCCGTCAACGTTACTTCCCTCGACGACGACGCGGTTCGCAGCAAACTCGACGACTATACCTTCAACGAGGTCAAGGAGCAGCTCGAAATGCTCGACGGCGCCGGCCACGCGTTCGATCTCAAAGCCATTCAGGCCGGCCAGCAGACGCCCGTCTACTTCGGCAGTGCGGTGAATAATTTCGGCATTCAACTGCTCCTCGATGGTTTCCTGCAGGACTCCGTCCCGCCCGCGCCGCGCACCTCCGTCACCGTCACGGTGCCGGGCCTGGCGCAGGCCACCGTCGCGCGCGAGGTCGCGGTCACCGGCGAAAAATTCTCCGGCTTCGTGTTCAAGATCCAGGCCAACATGGACCCGAACCACCGCGACCGCATCGCCTTCCTCCGGGTGTGCTCCGGCAAGTTCGAGCGCGACATGGTCGTCACCCACCAGCGCACCGGCAAGCAGGTGCGCCTCTCCTCCTCCCACAAGCTCTTCGGGCAGGAACGCGAGACCGTCGACGAAGCCTGGCCCGGCGACGTGATCGGCCTCGTCGGCCATGATTCCTTCGGCATCGGGGACACGCTCACTGAGGACCGCACCATCGCCTACGACGAGATCCCGCGCTTCCCGCCTGAGGTCTTTACCTATATTTCCAATCCGACCCCGGCCGACTCCAAGAAATTTCGCGCCGGCCTCGAGCAACTCCTGCAGGAAGGCGTCGTGCAGTCCTTTGCCGCGAAAAACGCCCCCTCCGGGGCCACGCTGCTTGCCGCCGTCGGTCCGTTGCAATTCGAAGTCGTGGAATATCGCCTCAAAGCCGAGTACAACGCGGAGTCTCGCCTCACCGCGACGCCCTGGACCCTGCTGCGGTGGCTGTCGTTTTCCCCTGCGGCCACGCCGGCGCCCGGCAAAAGCTTCGATTTCACCAAGCTCATCGTCGCGACCGGCGTCAGCTTCGGCACCGACAAGTTCGCCCATCCCGTGGCGCTCTTCCCTAATGAGTGGACGATGCGTTATTTCACGGAAAAAAACCCCGAGCTTAAACTCCACGAGTTGCCGCGAGAGCAGACGGAGTAGGTCTCCGGTCCCATTGAACTTAAATTCCGCAGTTGGTTATCCACTCATCTTCGCTAATCGGCGCTGATCAAGGCAGAATCATCGCATTCCTTTTCAGAGTTTGATTCACCTCGCAGGTGCATCGATCGGCCACTGGATGCTGGATGTAATTCTTTGATTAACGTCAATTAGCGGTTTCTCTCCGGCGTTTTCTAGGTTGAACGGGTCGGGGGTGGGCTGCGGCAAACACGAAATGCGCAGCCGCCGGCGTATCCCGGCGTTGACCAGCCAGCGACATCCCGGCAAGTGTCAGGCATGAAACTCCGCCTGCTTCTTGCTTTGCTCGGATTTGTCTGTGTCGTCTCCCTCCCGGCCGCGGGATCCGCCCCCGTCGCCGCCAAGCCGCCCGTCCTCGTCAGTGTCCACGGGGCGTGGGCCGGCGGCTGGCAGATGCGCAAGGTCGCGCCTTTGCTCGAAGCGCAGGGTTACCGGGTTTACCGGCCGTCCCTCTCCGGCCTCGGTGAGCATTTCAACACGGCCCGGACTGACATTGGCCTCGGCACCCACATCGACGACATCGTCAACCTGATTCTCTTCGAGGATTTGCATGATGTGATCCTCCTCGGTCACAGCTATGGCGGCATGGTCATCACCGGCGTGGCCGACCGCATCCCCGAGCGCATCAGCCGGCTCATTTACCTCGACGCGTTTCTGCCCAACGACGGCGAAAGCGTCATGACCCTTCGCAAAACCGGCACGCTCCCGATCGAGCGGATGGCCAAGGACGGCTTCATCATCCCCTCCTGGGTCAAGCCAGACAAACCGTTCCCGAAGGATGTCCCCCACCCACTCAAGACCTTCACCGACGCCATTGTGCTCAGGAACCCGGCCGCCGCGAAAGTCCCCGCGACCTACATCCTCACGGTCGAGAAGGGCAAGCGGCCCGAGGATGACGACTTTTATGCCTTCGCCGAGCGCGCGCGGGCCCGGGGCTGGCCGGTGTTGATCATGGAGGCCGACCACGTTCCAAATTGGCGCCAACCCGAGGCCACCGCCGCGCTCCTGTTGAGCATTCATTGAACGGCCAATCGGTTATCCCACGGATTGACCGATAAACGCAGCCCGGCGATACGCCATCAAGGGGCCAAGGCATTTTTTCCCACGGATGGCACGGATTCGATCTGGATAAAAATCAAGCCCAAGGCTCAGAGATCTGGAATTTGAATTCCGTATCCGTGCTACCCGTGAAATCCGTGGTCCACTGCCTTGGTTGCTTGAATTTCCTCTTCGTGCTCTTTTAGGTTCGTCGTGGTTAACTAAATTCCATGGTCGCCACTTACTACACCTCTGCCATCCAACTTCCGCCGCTGGCTGGTAAAGCACCACGCCACCGCCACCAAGTTGCTGGTCGGGTTCTACAAGCAGGCCTCGGGCAAGGGCGGACTGAGGTACCCGGAGGCCGTCGATGAATTGTTGTGCTTCGGCTGGATCGACGGCGTAACGCGGCGTGTCGATGACGAACGCTACACCCACCGGGTCACCCCGCGCCGACCGGGCAGCATCTGGAGCAACGTCAACGTCGGCCATGTCGCCCGTCTGACCAAGACCGGCCAGCTGCACGCAGCCGGGGCGAAGGCCTTTGCCGCGCGCCGCGCCAGCAAGACCGGCATTTATTCCTTTGAGCGCCGGCCGCGGAAATTCCCCGCGGACCTCGCGAAACTATTCCGCGCGGTCCCACCAGCCTGGGCTTTTTTCCGTGCGCAGCCGCCGGGGTGTCGGCGGACGGTCATTTTCTGGGTTAGTAGTGCGAAACAACAGGTCACCCGGGAGAGTCGTTTGAAAAAACTGATCGCCCGCTCCACCACCGGGGGCCACCGCCCCCCCCAAGGCGGGGTGGCTGTACCACTCCGGACGCCCTACTTGACGATCAGTTCGCCGCGCATGCCGGCCAACGAATGACCGTTGCAGGAGCAGATGAAAGGATATTTACCTGGCTTCGTCGGGCAGGTGAAAGTGACGTCGCCCACTTCCTTGGGCCCGAGCAACGGGATGGACGCCAGTACCTGGTTTGCGAACGCCTTCGGAACGTAGTCGGTGTCGCGCGCCGCGATCGCCGCCATCGCGAAGGCATTCGGATCAGTCGTCGAGGTCAGGAGCAGCCAGTTGTGCCCCATTTCGTTCTTGGGCATCGTGCCCTCGTTGCGGAGTTGGACATGGAGTTTTTCCCCGGGACTGGCCTCGATGTGCGTGACGCTGAATTTCATCTGGTCGTTGGCGATGATGACGACCGTCTTCACGGCGTCCTCGGCGCGGGCAGTCGGCAGGGAAACAATCCCGGCCAGGGCCAGAGCGAGGCAGGAAACTACGCTTGGGAAATTCATTTTAGGGGCGGGTTGAAAGTGAGAGTGAAGGTCTCGGTTCGGGGGTGGATTTCAGAATAC
>JANMVS010000472.1:0-2994 GCA_031392885.1 Verrucomicrobiota bacterium | reverse complement strand
AAGCCCATCGCCAATTATTACCTCGCGCCGCTCGGTTTCTGGTGGCTCGTGATTGCCACCGCCTTTGCGGGCGGCAGCCGGCTCATCGGCGCGCCGGTGCCGGTGTGGATTCCGACGCTCGGCACGGTCGCCAACTTCCTGCTCGTCGTCCCGGTCGTCCTCATCGCCCTCAATCTCTTTGGCACGCTGGCCGGCCGTTACGCGGCACTCCAGGGCAGCGTGACGCTGCGTTTCATTTTGGTGAGTATGCTCGGCTTTGTGGTGGCGGCCGGACTCAACCTGGCGTTCTCGCTGCGGGGCTTCGCGGAAATCGCGCAGTTCACCCTGCTCGCGGATTTGCGCGACTGGGTGATCCTCTACGCGTGTTTCTCCACCGCGATGTTTGGCGCCGCCTACTTCATTTTACCCCGGCTGATGGAGCGCGAGTGGCACTCGTCCGCCCTGGTCAAGGCCCACTTCGGAGCCACGGTGCTGGGCGTGGCGCTGCTGACCGTGGGGCTGGCCTACGCGGGCTGGCATCAGGGTCAGTTGCTGCAGGACGCCGCCCTGCCATTCGGTGACATCACGAAGGCCATGACCAATTGGCTTGTCCTCCGTTCCGCCGGGCTGGCTCTGCTGCTCATTGGCCACATCGCTTTTCTGATTAACTTCGCCTGGATCACCTGCCCGATTAATTCGTCAGGCTCAGCCCCGGCGCAGTTCCGCACTCCTCCGGCCCTGCCGCTGGCGAAGGGTCCCGCCGCGGAGGGCCACGCATGAAAAACGGTCTCGCACTTTTCCTCGGGGTTTTCACCACCCTCGCGCTGTCCTGGGCCGGGTTGTTGCTCACGGCCCACCACCAGCTCGGCAGTCTCAGCCAGTTCAAGGACCAGTTGGACGAGACGCTTTACCCGCAACCGCTTTCCGGTCTGGCGAACCAGGGTCGCCTCGTTTACCAGGATCTCGGCTGCGTCAGTTGCCACACCCAGCAGGTGCGCCGCGAGGGCTTTGGCGCCGATCTCGGACGCAAATGGGGCCAGCGCGGCGGCTACGCCCGCGACTACATCCGTGATGAATCGGTTTTGATCGGCCAACGCCGCCTCGGGCCCGACCTGCGCAATGCCGGCAATGTTGAGCTCCATCCCTATGCGGATGCGGATTATTTCTACCGGCTGCTCTATGCGCCCCAGTCCGTGGCCCCTGGGACCAACATGCCGGGACATTCCTTTCTCTTCGAGGTTCACAGTGTCGCGGGCCGCCAGCCGTCCGCCAAGGCGATCAAGCTGCCCTCCAAGTATGCCCCCGCCGCCGGCTCCGAGGTTGTGCCGACCTACCGTGCGCAGGCGCTCGTCGCCTACTTGCTCAGCTTGAAGGATACCTACGACTATCCCATCGAGCGCAGCCGCAACGCCCCCGCCGAAAAGCCCAAGGAGGGCGGTCACTAAGATGAGCTCCCCGCCCAACAAAGATTTTCTCCTGGAGCAGGCCAACGCCAGCGATGACAGCATTCAGCAGGCCCACGCCCAATTGCTGAAGCAAAAGCCCGAAAAAACCGGCAGCTACTCCCTGCTGCCCCTGGGCGTGCTCGGCCTGATGTGCGCGGCGGTCTTCTTCAGCTCCATTTATCTGGCGCATAATTCCCTCCGTTTCGACCCGCTCGTTTACAGCGAAGGTGCCAAACGGGAAAAGCCCGGCACCACCGCCGTGGTCGCTCTCACCCGGGCCCAGCTGGGCAAGCGCGTCTTCTCGACCACCTGCATCGCCTGCCACCAGGCCAACGGCCTCGGCGTGCCGGTCCAGTATCCTCCGCTTGTCGCTTCCGAGTGGGCCCTGGGAAATGAGGCGCGGATTATCAGCATCGTGCTCCACGGCCTCAACGGCCCGATCACGGTCGGGGGTAAGGAATTTAACAATGTGATGGCGCCGCTCGGCGAGGCCCTCAAGGACGAGCAGATCGCCAACGTCATTTCCTACGTGCGTTCCGAGTGGGGCAATACGGCCCCCGAGGTCCGGCCCGAGACGGTGGCCAAGATTCGGGCCGAGACCGCCGCGCGCAAGACCTTCTGGACCGCCGCGGAATTGCTCAAGATCGGGAACTGATCTCGCCCGGAGTTCAGGTTTGCTCGGGCTCAGTAAAGATCCCCGGAACGAACTCCGGGGCATTTCAAACCCGCGGGCGGGTCGCCTTCGCTCCAATATGCTGTTCTTTGGAGCCCCGGCGACCTCGCCGTGGGAATTGCCCTCAATCGCCTGACGTACGCGAAGGGCCGTTGCGATCAGTTCCGCTTGAAGGGATTCAGGCTCCCCAGGTCGGGCATCTGGAATTTCTGATAACCAGCCGGCGGGGCAAAAAGTGAGTCGGGCAGCGAGCCGGGTTCAATCTTGGTGGCTTCCATCCGGAATGACTCCTTGCCTTTGGCGTCATGCATAATGGTCCGGAGGGGGAAGCCGCCCTTGCTCTTGATCACCTCTTCCCATTTGGCCGCATTCGCTCCCCCCCGTTTCCCGCCAAAGGGGCCACCGCCGCCGCCGTTGCCCATCCCCATGAAGGTCCCCAGGCCCTCGGCGACCCACACTTCGGTAACCGTGCCCTTGTCCTTCACGAGGATCTGGCTGCATTTGTAGCCGAGGATGGTCTCGGTCTTGCCCGTGACCTCGACATCCGCCGTGCTCTTTTCCTGCTGGGCCATGGCCTGCTCGACCGGCTTCTTTATGGGCATGACCATATACATTTTCTGTTCAGGCATCAGCATGAGCATTTCCATCTTCTCCATATCCATGATCGAGCAGACCTGATGGCCCTCGGCGTTGATATCCATGCGGAGCATCGATCCCTTCATGGAATAATCCATGACCTGCGAACGGCCTTTTTCGGCCGTCAGAGCCAAGCTCACCTTGCCTTGGAAGGCGTTGGCGGCGAATGTGTGGGTGGCGGTGAGCAGACTGCCCACGGCCAGAATACGGAGGAGGAGGTTCATGCGGCGAACGTGACAGATTGGGGTCCCGACTCAAGCC
>JANMVS010000470.1:0-2981 GCA_031392885.1 Verrucomicrobiota bacterium | reverse complement strand
GGCTGGGGAAATGGTCGGCGCGATTGGACAAGCCGACGATGTCGAGACTGTGGAGCGCCCGCTCGCGGATCACCCGGGAAGTGAAGTGGCGTTGCCCGTAGAGCATGGGCAGCTCGACGTTCTCCCGCGCGGTCGTGCGGGCGAGCAGATTGAAGCCCTGAAAGATGAAGCCGAGCTTTTGGTTGCGCAGGTCCGCGAGCTGGTTGCGGCCGAGATGGGAAACGTCGGAGCCGCCGAGCAGATAACGGCCGCGGGTGGGGCGGTCGAGGCAGCCCAGCAAGTTCATTAAGGTCGACTTGCCCGATCCGCTCGCGCCCATGACCGCGACAAATTCCCCGCCCGCGATGGTCAGGGTGACGCCCTGGACGGCGTGTACCGGCACCTCGCCTGATTCGTAGATCTTATGGATCGCCTCGAGCTGAACGACGTGGGACATGGGAGCTTAGAAGCGGCGCCCGCCACCGCTGAAGGGATTGCTTGTCGGTGGGGCGGCGCCGCTCGCGTTGCTCACGCTCAAGCCGATGATCAGGAGGTCACCCGCCGCTAAGCCGTCGGCGATCTCGGAAAAGCTACCGTCGGTGATGCCGACTTTGACCGAGACGGATTCGGGGGTCGCACTCTTGTCTCCGCCGGGCAACCGATACACCGTACGGGTGGTGATGACGGGTTGGCCGGCGACACTTTCGACGATGACGCCGCGTTCGATGAGTAGTTTGCGGATCTGCTCACGCTGTTCAGTGGTGGGTGGACCATTGCGGAAGTCGATACCGAGCTCGGTGATAATCTCCCGGGCTTTCTGCCGCTGCTCCGGGGTGGCGTCTTCGCCCAGAAAACCGCCTCCGCCTCGACGGCCGCCGCCGCCACCTTCACGTGACCGGCGTTCACCGCCGCTACCGGCGCCGTTGGCCGGGGCCGGGGCTTGCGCCGTTGCGGAAGCTGCCGCCGGGGCTGCGCCGCCCTTCACGGCAACCGAATCGGGCAATCGCACCCGCAAGGCTGCATTGGGGATCCGCAGCGTGTTTTCGCGGCTGGCAACAATGATCGAGACGTTGGCCGTCATGCCGGGACGAAGCTTCAGGTCCTTGTTATCCACGTTGATGATGGTTTCGTAGGTGACGACGTTGCTCGACGTCTTGGGGGAGTTGCGGACCTGGACGACCTGGCCGGAAAAGGAACGGTTGGGAAAGGCGTCAACCGTGAAGGTGACCGTCTGGCCCTGTTCGACGGCGCCGATATCGCCCTCGGCGACGGCGGCGGTGATCTGCATTTTGGCCAGATCGTTGGCGATGGTGAAAAGCACCGGGGAGTTGAGGCTGGCGGCGACGGTTTTGCCTTCCAAGGTTAGCTTGGCGATCACGATGCCGTCAATCGGCGAGCTGATGGTGCAGCGCTCGAGGTCGACCCGGGCATTTTCCATTGCGGCCTTGCTGGTGAGCAACTGGGCGTCGGATTGCTGGAGCTGGGCGAGGGCCTGGTCGAAATCCTGCTGGGAGACGAGTTGCTTGTCGCGGAGTTCCCGCGAGCGCTCGGTGTTGAGGCGTTGCAGGCGGTTACCCGCCTCCGTGGAGGCGAGATTGGCTTCGGCCTGGCGGAGACGCTGCTGGTAGGTGGAGGGATCGATTTCAGCCAGTTTCTGGCCCTTCTTTACCTCGGTGTTGAAATCCACATAGAGTTTCTGCACCAGACCGGAGATTTGACTGCCGACGTCGATGTTCAGCAGCGGGTCGAGCTGGCCGGTGGCGGTGACAACTTGACGGACGCTGCCGACGGCGACCGTGGTGGTCGTATAGGTCAACGGCTGCGTCGACGTGCGGTTCTGTTGGTAGTAAAAATAACCACCGCCGGTGGCCGCCAGTACGGCGAGAAAAATGATGATTTTGACAGGGGATCTTCCGGTGGAGGCCATGAGCATGAAAGGAGGTTCTACTTCAAGCGGAGGTCAAGAAACCCCGCAAGCTGTAAGCGCGGGAAGACGCCCTGGTCGAACGATTGTTTCGCGCGGAGAAATATATTTGCCCCCGTTTGGCCGCAACCGTTCGCTGCTGACGCGTTCATCTCCAACCCACGCGGTCTATGAAAATGGTCCGCTTGCTCGGGCTGACAATTTGTCTTCTCGCGGCCTCTGCGCCTGATGTACATGGTGCCCGCTGAGCTGGCGAAACTGCAGGCCGACGCGGCGAAGTTCGACCGCGAGAACCTGCCGGCGGTGGGGGTGAAGTAAGGCGCAGGTCGGGGGACAGGGGGTCCCGGCTCCCGCCTGACCCTACTTTGGGTGGAGGCGGGGCCATCAGCCCCGCGAGGCATGATGTCGCAAATCGTGTATCACTCCACCGAAAGGCCAGGCTGCCGGCTTGTCGACCAACCCGATTCTCACGGGATTCAACGCAACGTCGGCCAATTTTTCCTCGTAATCGGCGCGCGGGCGAATGAAGCGATCGAAATAATCCGCCTGCCAGAATGGACCGGTGCGCTGCTGCGTTCGGTTGATGCGGGCGGCGCTGATTGATTTCCATAGACGCATCCAGTCGGCCAGTGGTCGAGCCGTTGGCGCCCGAGCCGCGAAAAAATGGACATGGTCTGGCATCAGCAGATAGCGACCGACGAACCATCCGTTCATTGCGGCGGATTTTTCCCAGATGTCGTGCAAGATGACATGTGATTCCGTCTGGGCTAGCAAGTGGCGCCGGTTCGCAACGCAGGTGGTCAGGAAGACAATGGGATCGTCAGCAAACGGCAGGAAATGCGGCAGGTGCATGGGCTGGTGGGCGAGAGCGGCCCATCCCTTCGCCCAATAAAACTGCGGGACTGATGGTCCCGCTTCCCGCCTCAATGTTAGCCCTTCACTTCGCGGCGTAGGCTTCGCGGAGCGCGGCCGCGACATTGGCCGGGACGAACTTCGCGACATCGCCGCCGAGCTTGGCGATCTGCTTGACGAGTGAGGAACTGGTGTAGCTGTAGGACTCGTTCGGCATGACGAAGAT
>JANMVS010000466.1:0-5098 GCA_031392885.1 Verrucomicrobiota bacterium | reverse complement strand
TCGGACCGGTGACGAGGATGATGCCGTGCGGGTAATCGAGGACCCGCACGATCTGCGCCTGCTCCGCGGGAGTGAGGCCGATGCCTTCCATCGTGTAGGCCAGCTTGCGCTGGGTGAGCAGGCGGAGGCTGACGCTCTCGGCGTAAATGGTCGGGATGGTGGAGACGCGGATGTCGAGGGCCGCGCCGCCGCCGCGAAAATCAATGCGGCCGTCCTGCGGCAGGCGGCGCTCGGAAATATTCATGCGCGCCATGATCTTCAGCCGCGAGATGATGGCGTCCTGGAAACGCAGCAGATTCTCGGGCATCGGCACGGGCACGAGCAGGCCGTCCACGCGGTAGCGGATGCAGAGTTCGCCCTCCTGCGGCTCAAAGTGGATGTCGGTGGCGTTTTCCACCACGGCCTGGGCAATGACGTCGGTGACGAACCGGACGACGGCGGCGTCGGCGTCGGCCTCGAGTTCGGTGGTGGTCCCGGCGGGGGCGAGGCCGGACTCATCGGCGTCATCGAGGCTGCCCGAGCCCACGCCGTAATTTTCATTGATGAGTTGCGCCACGCGGTCGGGCGGGGCGAGGTGCCAGCGGAGCGGACGCGGGGTAAAGGTGGCGATCCAGTCGGCGATGGTGGCGTTCGGCAACCAGACGGTGGCGAGGTGGAGGAACCCTGAGTTGAGCGTTGCGGCTTGAGCGTTGAGGGCCGGAACGGGCGGGAGGACGGGGACGACTTGGAATTCGTGGGCGAGGCGGGTGGGGAAGACGGCCAGCCCATCCGGGTCGATCTGCGGCGCCTCCAGCACGGGCAGGCCGGTGGCGCGGGCGAGGGCATCGAGGGCGCCGGCCTCGCCGAGGCCGAGCCCGGAAGCGAGGAGGGTGAGGCGTTTTTCGCGCACGCTTTCCCGCAGGGATTTATGCGCCGATTCCGACAGACGGTCGGTCAGGGCGGCGGGCAGGGTGTCGTCCATCATCACCGGAGGGAGCGGCAGATTAATGCTTCGCGGGCAGCACACCCTTGAGGGCAGACTGCACGTCGTCGTGCTGCGGGCTGAGCTTGAGCCGTGCCAAAGCCTCGGTGTTGTCCACCGCGGTGTTGGTCAGCACATAGGGCCGCAGGAAAAAGACGAGGTCGGTGCGGGTGTCCTCGCGACTGCGCCTGCCGAGGAGGTCGCCGATGAGCGGAATGCCCGCGAGCCGGCTGGTGGATTTGCCCTGCGTTTTGCGCTGCAGGCCGCCGAGCACGACAATCTCCCCGCTGGCGACACTGACGAAGGACTCCGTGGTGCGGCTGCCAATGACAGGCTGGGCGTTGCCATCGATGGTGACCGTGTCGAGGATGTCATTCACCTCCTGCTTGATCTCAAGCTGCACGGAGCCGTCGTGGCCGATGAGTGGTTTTACGGTGAGCTGGATGCCAATATCCTTGTAGGTGACATTGCTGGTGTAGCCGGCGCCGTTGTTATTGCCGGTCGTCGTCCCGGTGTTCTGGTAGCTGGTGATGACGGGGCGTGACTCGCCGACAAAGAGGGTGGCCTCCTTGTTGTGGCTGGTGACGATGTTGGGCACCGAGAGGATGTTCGTGTTGGATTTGCGCGGCGTCGAACTGAGGTTGAGCGTGGCGGCCAGGTCGCGACCACCGGCGGCATTGTATTTCACCGTGCCGTTGTTGATGACGGCCCCGGGGAGGGAGCCGGAAAATCCGACGAGCTTGTTGGCCTGCACCGTGAGGCCGAGGGCCTCGATGCCGGTGGAAGCGGCATCGGTGAGGGTGATCTCCGCGATGACGACCTCGATGCGGACCTGGGCGAGCAGCACATCGAGGTGGGTGACGATGTCCTTGATCAGGCGCATGTCGTCGACGGTGCCGGAAACCACGAGGGAATTGCTGCGCTCGTCGGGCACGACGGTCAGGATCGTGCTGAATTGCTGCAGGGCGGACGGGGCGGCCCCGCTGTTCGCGTTGAAACCCGGGATGACAAAAGTGCCGGTGGTGCCGGAAACGGTGATCGTGTTGGCCCGCGCGGCGGCCGCTTGGGCGGCGGCCTGGGCGTTGGTGGTATTGCCCCCCGCTTGGTTATTGGTGTTCCGATTGGCCTGCGCCGCGAGGGCGTTGGCGGTGTTCCGGGCGTTGGCCTGATTTTGACTGTTCTGCGTGGCCAGGCGCGTGGAGGTGGCCTGCCCCGAGATGAGCGAGCTGAGCACGGTGGCCACGTCGGTGGCGTTGGCGTGTTGCAGCGGGATGACCTCCTGCCGGGTGCTGGATTCACCCGGGATGTCGAACTTGGCGATCAGCTCGTCGAAGAAGGCGTGCTGGCGCGGGTCGGACATCAAGATGATCTGGTTGGTGCGGTCGTCGGCTTGGAAGATCGTGCCCGTGCCCAGTTGGGTGGCGGAGGCGCCGGAGAGCAGACTTTGCATTTTGGTGACGAGCTCGCTGGCGGTCGTGTTCTGCACCTTGTAGAATTTGGGCGACAGGCCGCCGAGGGCGGGTGAGTCGAGTTGGGCGAGAAGCGTCTCGACGCGCTGCAGGTTGCTGATGCTGTCGGTGAGGAGGGTGGAGTTGGCTTTTTCGAAGACCACCGGTGCGGCGCCGACGGCGGCCTGGAGGATGACGGTGAGTTGGGGCACGAACTCGGCGACGCGCAGGAATTTCAGCTGGAATAGTTTGCTGGCGATCCGGCCGCTGGGCGGGAGCCCGAGGGTGGAGCCCTCGATGAATTCGGGCGCCTCGCTGCGGGCGTTGGCGAGCGCGGTGACTTTGAGGAATTTTTCGCCGAGCGGCGTGACGGCGATGCCATTCAACGCGAGCAGGGTTTCGAGCGCCTGGCGGGCCTCCTCGCGGCTGACCTTTTGGTTGAGGGAAAATGAGAGCGAGGTGGCGGGCAGGCCGGCGGGGCGCAGGACCGTCCGCCCCGACCAGCGCTCCAGCATCTCCAGCGCGGAATCGACGGTGATGTCGCCAAACTTGATGGGACCGACTGTGGTGTCGGGCGCGGTGGCCGGTAAAGGCAGCGCGGCGGTGGCGGGCGGGTCGGATTGCGCGGCGGTGCCGGCGGCGGACAGAACCAGGGCCAGCAGTGCGGTGAACCGGCCAAGGGTAACGCGAAGAGGGGACGAAGGCATGAAGGGGGCGGCAGTGAAATTCATCAGAAGGGCGGCAGGGCGCAAAGCTAACCTACCGCGATTTTTGCGGTAGTCTCATGACGGCAGGCTTGCGGCGCAAGTTTCCTGTAAGGCGCGTTTGCTCCCTCCAGCATGGGCTTAATAGTCGTCCATCACAAACCACATGATCCAGGTCGTGCCGAGGCTGATGATGACGAGGCCGGCCAGACCGAAGACGAGGCTGATGGGATTCAGGGGGCCCAAGGCCACCAGGGCGACGGTCAGCAGGTTTCCACCCACCAACAGCATCCAGTAATCGCGCTTGCGTTTGGATTTTTTGGTTTTGATGACAACTTCATGATGACCATCCCGCCGTTCGACCGCCCGGTTTTGCTGGAGGATGGAATGAACATCGTTTGGATCTACTGGCGCGGGGTGGGCCCCGGAAGCCACCCCGGGCTTGGCGACCGACCCCGGGGCGGCGTTGACCCGCTGAAACTCCCGGGGCTTCATGCGGTAACTTTTCCGCGGCGAGTCTTCGGGTTCCATAAGGCAAAAAAACGGGCTGCAGGAATGTGGTTGCGGCACCGAACTGACGTTCCGGTGGGAGCAGGATCTACTGCGGCCGGACAGACGCGAGCTTCTCGATGCGGACCGCGGTGATCTTGTATTCCGGCGTCTTCGTATAACGGTCGCGATGGGCGGTGGTGATCTGGTTGAGGAAGACGCGCGTTGAGTGGAAGGTGGTGTAGACTTCCCCGGGCTTGACGTGACCGCTGAGCTGCACCGGCAGATCCGCGGAGCCCTGTTCGCTGCACAGGCGCACGATCTCGCCCTCGTGCAGGTCGAGTCGGGTGGCGTCGACGGGCGCGAGCTGCAGGTAGTCGGTGGCGTGCAGGCGGTCGTTGGGCGTGCGCGCCGTCTGCGTGGCGGCGTTGTATTGGTAGAGATTGCGGCCGGTGGTGAGGAGAAAGGGGTAGGCTGCGGTCGTGAGCACAGGCGGAGCAACGTATTCGATGCGGCGAAGCGCCGTGGTCAGGCCGTGCGTGAACCGATCCTTGTGCATGATGGTAGTACCAGGATCATCCGCGGTGAGGCACGGCCACTGGAGTCCGCCGAGTTCGTCCAGACGCGCGTAGCTGATGCCGGCGCCGTCGGGCCAGAGGGCGCGGACCTCGTCCCAGATTTCCTGGGCGGACTGGTAAGCGAAGTGCCGGCCCTGGCCCATGGTGTGAGCGACGGCGCAGACGATTTCCCAGTCGGAACGGGCCTCGCCCTGCGGGAGCGCGGCGCGGCGCACGCGTTGGAGCCGGCGTTCGCCGTTCATGAAGGTGCCGTCCTTCTCGAACGACGAGGCGGCAGGCAGGAAGACGTCGCCGAATTCCTTGGCGGTCTCATTCATGAAGAGGTCCTGCACGATCACGAGATCGAGCTGTTCCAGCGAGCGGCGGGTCGCGTGCATGTTCGGGTTGGTCATCACGATGTCGTAGCCGATGGACCAGAGAATCTTCAGTTTCCCGGCATCGGCGGCCTCCATCATGTCGATCATGTTGAGGCCGGGATGAGTCGGAAGGGGTCCCTGCCAGGCGGACTCGAACTTCGCGCGGGCCTCCTCAATGGGTACATAGCCCGCGAGGAGCTTGGGCTCGCAGCCCATGTGCGGTGCGCCCTGCACGTTATTCTGGCCGCGGAGCGGGTTGATGCCGGTGCCGGGCTTGCCGATGTTGCCGGTCAGCAGGGCGAGATTGACCAGGGCCATGATGCCCTCGGTTCCCTGGATGTGCTCGGTCATCCCGAGACCGTGGACGCTGAGCGCGGGCTTGGCGGTGGCGTAGAGCCGGGCGGCCGCGCGGATTTTCGCGGCGGGCACGCCGCAGATCTTTTCGACCTTTTCCGGCAGGAACTCGCGGATGAAGTCGCGGTACTCGGCGTATTCGGTGAGGCGCGTGCGGATGAACTCCTCGTCGCTGAGGCCCTCGTCGATGATCGCGGCGCCGAGCGCG
>JANMVS010000465.1:0-3319 GCA_031392885.1 Verrucomicrobiota bacterium | reverse complement strand
CCGCTGATGCCGCAATTCTTCCAGGACAACGGCTACGCGACCGCCCACTTTGGCAAGTGGCATTTGGGGGACAATTATCCCTTCCGCGCCCAGGATCGCGGCTTCGATCTTTCCATCGGCTACAAGGGCTTCGGCATCGATTCACTCGCCGGTGAATGGGAAAATGACGCATTTGATGATCGCTACTGGCGCAACGACGTCCTGACCGAAATCAAGGGCTACAATACGGATGTTTTCTTTACCGAAGCCATGGCTTGGATGCGGCAGCAGACGAAACCGTTCTTTGTTTATCTGGCGACGACGGCCTCGCACGAGCCGTTCTACGTCGAGTCCCGTTACGAGAAACCGTATGAGGATCTTGGCAAGGTGCTGGCCGCTTTTTACGGCATGACCGGCAACCTCGATGAAAATGTCGGGCGCCTCATGAAGTTTCTCGACGCGAGCGGCCTGGGTCGGAACACGATCCTCGTCTATATGACCGACAACGGCACGGTTGAGCGCACCAATTTCTTCAATGGCGGCATGCGCGGCCGCAAGACCTCCCTCTACGAGGGTGGACACCGCGTGCCGTTTTTTATCCGCTGGCCCGCCGGGCTTCCGGGCGAACCGAGCGACATTGAAGTGCTGACCCATGACACCGATGTGTTGCCCACGTTCATCGATCTTTGTGGACTCAAGCGCACCCGGTCGGCTGGATTCGACGGGCACAGCCTCAAGCCTTTGCTCGACGGTCGCACTGACCCCGAACCGGATCGCAAGGTGGTGATTCAATATGGTCTGCCTGGCCCCGTCTTTCAGGAGTGGGACAGCGCCGTGCTCTGGAGGAAATGGCGGTTGGTCAAGGGCACGGAGCTCTATGACCTGGCCACCGATCCCGGCCAGAATTCAGATCTGGCCGCGCAACGGCCTGAAGTCGTAAAGACTCTGCGCGAACATTACGAACGCTGGTCGGACGCCACCAAACCGCTGCTCAATCCGATCAACTATGTCATCGTGGGTTCACCTGCTGAACCGACCACCCGACTCACATCGGCTGACTGGCTCGGGCCCTACGCGGGGGACTGGCAGGTGCTGGGGCGCGCTGATCTGCCATTGTTCGGTGGCTGGAATATCGAGACCGGATCAGCCGGGAATTACGAAATTTCTCTCTACCTGTTTCCCCCCGAAGCCGCTACGCCGCTTAATCAATCCATGAGAAGTGCACCGGCGCGACCGATCACGGGTGCCCGCCTCCTGGTGGACGGCAAGGAATACATCGGCCCGACTGCAGGCAGCGCCACCCATGCCCGTTTCAATATCCCATTCCTGGTCGGTGAGCACCACCGCTTGGAGGGTCAGTTTCTTGATCGCGCGGGCCAGCCGCTCTGCGGGGCCTTCTTTACCGAGGTGGCACCGGTCAACCAGTCCGCCCCGTGATAAACATTCCTGCCGAGTCACCGGCCGGGCCCGCAAGCGCGCGGTTGCGCTCGGCCCTGATTCTCGTGGGGACGGGGTATCTGTTTTTGACGCTGTGCGATTATCGGGAGGGGATCGCCAATCTTGCCCTCCGGTTCCTGCTGAAGGACCACCTGCATTTGACGGCGACCCAGCTGGCCGGCTTTTTTTTCATCACTAAACTCGCCTGGTATTGCAAGCCGTTCGCCGGCCTGCTCGCCGACAACGTGCGGCTCTTTGGCACGCGCCGGAAGGGGTATCTGGTCGTCTTTTCAGCGGTCGCGGGCGGCCTCTGGTTTGCGCTGCCCTTTGCGCATAATACGTATGGTTCCATGCTGTGGTTGGTCCTGGCCATCAACTTTGCGCTGATGATGGTGCATACGACGCTGGGCGGCCTGCTGGTGGAGGTGGGCCAGTCACTTGGCGCCACCGGTCGCATTAGTGCCGTTCGCAGCGGCACCGAGAGCCTGGGCTGGCTCTTGACCGGGCTCGTTGGCGGCTGGGTCGCGGTGCACCTGCTCCATTACGGCTTCCTGATCAATGCCGTCCTCATGTTTGTTTTGGCGGTCATTTTCGCGAAAATGCTCCGGGAGGATAATGCCGGGCCCACCGGGCCAAATAAGCCCAAGTGGACCCGGGCGCAGTTTAAGGAACTGTTCCGGCATCGCACCCTCTGGACCGCCGCCGGCTTTTGGGTGCTGATCAAGTTTTCACCGGGGTTTGGCACTCCGCTGTTTTATTATCAGAGCGAGACGCTGGGATTTACGCCGCAGTATATCGGCTATCTCGGTTTCATCTCAGCATCCGCCGGTCTGCTCGGCAGCCTCTGCTATATGCAAATTTGCCGCCGGTTCGCCCTCAATAAGCTGCTTTGGTTGGGGGTGAGTCTGCATGCCGTCTCATCGCTGGCCTCTTCGCGTATCGGTCGATAAGCTCGGCCATCGCGATCGAGGCCACCTATGGGCTTTGCACCGCCCTGGCCTTCATGCCGATCTTCGACCTGCTGGCCCGCGCCACGCCCAAGCATATCGCCGCGTTCGGCTATGCCCTCATCTTCAGCTTGGGCAGCCTTTCGGTTTCGGGTTCGGATTTGATGGGATCATGGATCTATGAAAAACTTGACCACAACTTCGTCGGCATGATTTTTTTGAATTCAGGAACCTCCGCTTTCGTGCTCCTGGTTATTCCCTTTCTGCCCCGAATGCTGGTCGCCCACCGTGATGGCGAAGGACCGCCGATTGAGAGCACCTCCAACGCGACTGAATAGCCTTTGCGTGTAAATATCCTCGGGCTAAGTTCCGATGCATTTGAACTTGGAGGGCCGGCCTCCCTAGAAAGCGTAGTTGGACACAGAGTACACCGAGGTAAGCACAGAGCTCACAGAGAAATGTCTCCAAAAATTGCCCAAAAGCACCGAGGTTAATGTTATAAGGGACAGGTCAAAAATACGTCGGAATACGTAAAGATCATGGTTGGTAGGTGGGGCGCTCCGGCCGAGCCTGTCGATCGTATGAGGCAGCCGCGCATCAAAGTGGACCCGGTAACCGACCAGGCGGTGTATCATTGCATGACACGGGCGGTGAACAAGGAGCGCCTTTTCGACGACCCCGCTCGGGAAATTCTCCGCCGGCAGCTCTGGCTGGTGGCCGAGTATTGCGGGGTCGAGGTGCTGACCTATGCCATCCTGAGCAATCATTTTCATGTGCTCGTCAAAGTGCCGATCCGGGCGACTGTTCCGGATGAAGAACTGCTGCGGCGCTACCAACTGCTCTACCCCAAGCCGACCCTCTATCAGACCGCCCGCTTGGCCGTCATCCAGTCCCAACTGGCGAACAACGGGCCCGAGGCGCTCGGGTGGCGCCGGCGTCAGTTGTCCCTCATGGGC
>JANMVS010000444.1:0-13554 GCA_031392885.1 Verrucomicrobiota bacterium | reverse complement strand
CAGGGCGAATTCCTCGCCACCGTAGCGGGCCACGCGGTCGACGTTGCGGATCTGACCGGCCAGCAAGCTCGCCACGTGGCGCAACACCTCGTCGCCCGTCTGGTGCCCATGCGTGTCATTGATCTTCTTAAAAAAATCGATGTCCACCATGATGAGGGCAAACGGGCGCTTGAACCGCATGCTGCGGTCCCATTCCTCCGTGAGAATCCGCTGGAATTCACGCCGGTTCAGCAGGCGCGTGAGCTCGTCGCGCAGGGCGAGCTGGCGCAATTGGGCGAGGGTCTCGTCCATCTTCAGGGCGTAGCGCAGGGCCCGCTCCAACAGCCGGGGGGTCAAGGCCCCCTTGACCAGATAGTCCATCGCACCCGCCTCCATCGCGGCAATGTCCACTTCCTCGCTGTCATCCGCGGTGAGCACGATCACGGGCGTGACACACCCCTCGATCCGGGCCTCGCGCAGGAGGGCCAGGCCGTCGCGGTCATTGAGCCGGTAGTCCAGCAGGCACGCGGCGTATTTGCCGCTCAGCAGTTTCTTCAGACCGTCGCCGTAGTTCGTCGCCTCTTCCAATTCGAAGGGTCCGCTGCGGAAATTCCTGATCATCGTCTGCAGCAATTTCGGCTGCAGCCGGTCGTCGTCGATCAGGAGTATTTTGCGCAGTTTAATCATGGTCGTACCGTAAGTTCAGGCCACGCCGGCCACGAGGTCGGCCGCGGTGATGCGCAGGCGGGCGGGGAGCCCGGCGCGGTTAGCAAGGTTTTCGCGAATGACGTTGACGAGGGCACTGCCCACCACGACGCCGTCGGCACTGCGCGCCACCTGCCGCACCTGCTCCCGGGTCGAAATGCCGAAGCCGACTGCGACCGGCAGCTTCGTATGCGCGCGAATCCGCGCCACGGCTTCGGGAATGTTGGCCGCCAGCTGGTCCCGCACCCCGGTCACGCCCGCACGCGACACATAGTAAATGAAACCCGTCGCCGCCGCGCCGATTTTGGGCAGCCGTGCATTGGGCGTGGTGGGCGCGACAATAAATACCGTTTTCAGGTCGTGCTTCGCGCAGGCCGCCAGCACTTCGGCCGCCTCCTCGGGTGGCAGGTCGAGGGTCAGCAGGCCGTCGACCCCGGCCGCCTTCGCCGCCTTGACGTAGCGGTCCACGCCATGGGAAAAAACCAGATTGTAGTAGGTATAGAAGACAATGGGCACCTGGCTGAATTCGCGGATGCGTTGCACCAGTTCAAAAACCCGCGCCGCCGTCATGCCGCTCTCGAGCGCCCGTTGGGCCGCGAGCTGATTGGTCAGTCCATCCGCCAGTGGGTCGGAAAAAGGCACCCCCAGTTCCAGCACATCGGCCCCCGCTTCGAGCACCGCCCGGCAGGCGGCCAGCGAGGTGTCGAAATCCGGATCGCCCGCGCACAGATACGCGACAAAGGCGGCGCGTTTTTCGCGGCCGGCGCGGGCAAAGACTTGGGCGATGCGATCCATGAAAATGAAAGAGTCGAAAACCCCGCGCCGGGGGTCGAGAGAAATTTGCACCCTCCGCCCTCATGGCAGGGAAAATTCCGCCAATACCGGCCGGTGGTCGGAGAGCAGGCTGCGGATGATCTGCGCCTGCGGCTCCCGGCATTCTTCCGGCAAAAAGACAAAGTCCAGGGCTCGCGCCGGCCAGAGGGAGGGGAAGGTGCGGCCGGCTTTTGGCAGCAGCGTGTAGTTGTTGGACTGCTCGAAATACCCCAGCAGCATGGCCGTGGCGTCGGGCCGGTGGGACGGATTGTTGAAATCCCCACAGACCAGCGGTGGCGTCAGCCAGTGGGCGGACCGGTGGGCCCGCTGCTCGGCCAGGTAGTGCATCAGGCGGGTGGCCTGCCGCAGCCGCTGCGGACGGGAGCTGTGGTGCAGGTGAACGTTGACCAGCGGCAGGCGACCCTTCCGCGGCACCTCGATTTCCGCGAAGACGAAGCCTTTTTCGCCAAACTTGCCGGCGCCGAACGGGACGGTCTCGCTGTGGCCAATAGGAAAGCGGGAGAGAAAGGCATTGCCGTAATTGAGGTGATAACGACCGCCGCGGCGGTTGTTCACGCCATGGACGCAATGCGCCAGGCCGCTGTGCTCGCTCAGGTAGGCCAGGTGGTCAAAGCTGCCGTTCCAACGCGAATTCTCGTCGATTTCCTGCAAGGCCACAACGTCCGCCTCGAGCCGCTGGATCAACCGGGCGATTTTCAGCAGGTTGCCCCGGATCTTGGTCGCCGAGCGCAACCCCTGATGCAAGGGCAATGCCCCCCGGGCATGGGCGATGTTGAAGGTCAGGAGGCGGTAACGCGCCATAAAATTGGGGCGGCCAACGGGATTCGAACCCGCGACCCCAAGAATCACAATCTTGTGCTCTAACCAGCTGAGCTATGGCCGCCGTAAAATCTGGAACGGGGAACATCCATAGCCACCCCACCTCTGTCAACTATTCTCCCGCCGATGCTCCCAGACGCTGGGGCGGGTCGCCCAGCCCCAATTTTACCGACCGTCGTGGCCCCTCAACCGGCCGTCGCCGCGCCCCGCGCCGGATCGTGTCATTGTAATAATATCGTCTCGCCTACCCTCCCGCTCCCGGTATCCGTTCTCAGGCATGATTTCCCTCAAGAAGCTGCTGGGTAAGGAAGAAAAATTCTACGACCTCCTCGAGGCCAGTGCCGATGAGGCCAAGGTCAGCGCCGACTTGCTGGCGAAGATCCTCGCCAATGAGAGTGCTGCCCAAGCCTCGAGCATCCACGACATCATCCAGACGCGCCGCAAGGACAAGCGCATCACCCAGCAGATCACCGAGGAACTCTGCAAGACCTTCGTCACCCCGTTCGAACGCGAGGATATTGAGGCCCTCTCCCTCGCCCTCTACCGCATTCCCAAAACCGTCGAAAAAATCGTCGAACGCCTGACCATCTGCCCGGCCCGGGTGCCGCGCGAAAGCATGCAGCGGCAGGTCGTCCTCCTCGAGGAAGCCGTCGAGTCGGTCGTTTTCATGGTGAAAGAGCTGCGCAAGGGCACGCAGATCGAAAAGATTCAGGATGCGCATTCGCGCCTCCAGTTCGCCGAGGGCGAGGCCGACAAGGTGATGCTCGCCCTCGTCAAGGACCTCTACAACGGCCCCTTCGACGCGAAGGAAGTCGTCATACTGATGGAGCTTTACGACTTGGTGGAGACCGCCGTCGACCGCGCCCGTGACGCCGGCCAGGTGGTCTTTCAGATCATGCTGAAATATTCCTGAGCCCGACCGCCGCCCCGCTGCCGAGCCCCATGACCATATTCCTGATCGTCCTCCTCGCGGCGCTGGTCTTTGAGTATATCAACGGCTTTCACGACGCCGCCAACGCCATTGCCACGGTCGTCTCGACCAAGGTGCTGACCCCCCGGCAGGCGATCATGCTCGCGGCGTTCTTCAACCTCGTCGGCGCCCTCGCCGGCACCGCGGTGGCCAGCACCATCGGCAAGGGCCTGGTCGACACCAATTTTGTGACCATGACCACGATCTTCGCCGGACTCACCGGGGCCATCGTGTGGAACCTGGCGACCTGGTGGCTGGGCCTGCCGTCCAGTTCGAGCCATGCGCTCATCGGCGGCCTGTGCGGCGCCGCGCTGGCCTCGGCGGACGGAAATTGGAATGTGCTGCACTGGGCCACCACCGACGCCAAGGGCGCGGCGGCCGGACTCTGGCCCAAGGTGGTGCTGCCGATGATCACGTCGCCGCTGATCGGGTTTTTTGGTGGGGCCCTCCTGATGTTTTTACTGACCATGTGCATTCACCGGCTCCGGCCGCGCACGATCAACGGCGTGTTCGGCAAGCTCCAACTCGTCAGCGCCTCCTTCATGGGCTACAGCCACGGTTCCAACGATGCGCAAAAAACCATGGGGATCATCGCGCTCGCCCTGTTCACCGGCACCAAATCCGGGGCCTTCAAGGAGCTGCCCGCGTCGCTCGCATTTCTCCGCACACCCGAGTTTGTCGTGGATAAATGGGTCGTCGTCGCCTGCGCGCTCACGATGGCGGCCGGCACCGCCGCCGGGGGCTGGCGCATCATCCGCACCCTGGGCCACAAAATGGTCAAGATGCAACCCGTGCACGGTTTCGCCGCGGAAACGACCGCCGCCCTGATCATTCATGGGGCGTCCAGTTTGGGCATCCCCCTCTCCACCACCCATGCCATCACCACCTCCATCATGGGCGTGGGGGTGGCCAAACGCTTTGGCGCCGTCAAGTGGGGCCTGGTGGAGCGCATCGTCTGGGCGTGGGTCTTCACGCTGCCGGTCTGCGGCTTCATCGGCTTTTGCACGATGGTCTTCTGTCGTTACCTCGGCATCAACTAGCCTGCATCCATTGGGGGCCGAGACTCAGCTCTGAACTGGACTGCAGCCTCAGCCGCAAAACGCGTTTTACCCCTGAGGGGAAGAAACAGGGCTGCATTCGATTATGATGCCGCGATGCCTGATGGGCGTAGCGGCTGGCGTCCCTGCCTGCCGGGTTCGGCCAACGTTCCCAAACCCCACAGGCGCGGAGGCCTGTGGCTACGCGGGAGCGCTCCTACCGCTCGGACTCTTGAGCATTTCTTAGGAATGCCCTCACTCCGCCCACATCCAAGTTAACGGAGTCGAGGCGGGGCGATCCCCCCTCACGCCGCCGGCAGTTTGAGAAAGAAGGTGGTCCCGCGACCCTCCGCGCTCTCCACCCGCACTTCCCCGCCGTGCGCCTGCACCAGATTCTTCACGATCGCCAGGCCCAACCCCGTGCCCCCGCCCTGGGGTCGCGTCCGCGCCTTGTCGACGCGGAAGAACCGCTCGAACACCCGGCCGCGCGCCTCTTCCGGAATCCCCGGACCTTCGTCGCGCACCCAGCATTGCAGCCACCCCGCCCCCAGCGGCACCCCACCGATCTCCACCGTGCCCTTGCCGCCGTGCTTGATGGCATTGTCGATCAAATTGGACAGGACCTGCCGCAACCGGCCGGCATCACCCTGCGCCCGGAGGGTTTCCGGCAGGCGATCGAGCAAAACGATGCCACGCCCGGCGGCGGTCGTCCGGAAATCCCCCAGCACTTCCTCCACCAGGTCGCGCAAGCCCACCGGTTCCGAGCGCAGAACAATCCGGCCGGAATCAAGGGCCGAGATCAGCAGCAAATCCTCGATCAATAGATTCAGCCGGTTCGCATGCCGGTCGATGATTTGCAGGAAATTGTTCAGTACCGCCGGGTCATGCCGGCCGCCATCCAGCAGGGTTTCCACCGTCCCCTTGATCAGGGAAAGGGGCGTGCGCAGCTCGTGACTCACGTTGGCCACGAACTCCTCCCGCATGCCCTCCAGCTTCCGCAAGGGGGTGAGATCATGCACCACGAAGAGCGCCCCCGCAGGCCGGGCCCCCGCATCGAGCAATCGCACGGCGTTGACGTTCAGGGTGCGCGGCGCGCCGCTTTCCAGGTGCAATTCGTAGCCCGGCACCTCGGGCTCATGCTCCAACCGCGCCAGCAGCGCCGCAAATTCATGGTGCCGCACCACCTCGAGCAAGGGGCGGCCCTCGACCGGCAGCTGAAAATCAAAGAGCTGGGCGGCGGCCCGGTTCGCCAACTGGATGCGTCCGGTCTTATCCACCACGATCAGGGCCTCCAGCATCTGCGCGAGCACGGCCGCCAGTCGTTCCTGCTGCTCCCGCCGCGCCGTGGCATGCTGCCGCTCGAGCGCCGCGCGCTCCCGCTCGCCGGTCACGCGCGCCTCGGTCAATTGCCCGCGCAGCCGGACCACCCACGCCGCGGTGGCAGCAAGCGCGGCCAGGAGGATAAGGACCAGACCGGTCATCCGGGAAAATACCGTTGAAACACGGAGTTCACAGGGAACACGGAGGGGAAAAGGTCGGGATGCACGTTTGCATCCCCAGCTTGTGAGCGAATACTTCTTGGCCCAGGCAGGTGAAGCCTCCCTCTGCTTTTGTGTTTTTTGTGGCCATGCCTTCAGCCGAAATCAACGTCAGCCGTTCGCGCCGAAGCGATACCCGACGCCCCGGATGGTTTCCAGATAATCCGCCGCCGGACCGAGCTTCTCGCGCAAGCGGCGCATGTGGGTGTCCACCGTGCGGGTCTCGATCGCATTGTCGTAACCCCATACGTCCTGCAGCAACCGGTCGCGCGTCTGGACCCGGCCGCGGCGCCGGGCCAGCAGCTCCAGCAATTTGAACTCCGTGGCGGTCAGCGTGAGGGCCTTCCCGGCCACCTGCACCAGATGACGAACGGGGTCGATATCCAGGATCCCGATGCGCAAGTGCAGGGCCGGTTCGTCCATCTGCCGGGTCCGGGCGAGTACTTTCTTGATGCGCAGCACCAGCTCGCGCGGACTGAAGGGCTTGGTCACGTAGTCGTCGGCGCCCAGTTCCAGCCCGACGATCCGATCCATCTCCGCGGCGCGGGCGGTCAGCATGATGATGGGGATGCCAGCAGTGGCCGGGTCGCGGCGGAGGATTTTGCAGACCTCCAAACCGTCGAGTTCCGGCAGCATCAGGTCGAGCACCACGAGGGCGGGCCGCTCTTCCCGCACCAGCTTCACGGCCCGCAGGCCGTCGGCCGCCGTCAGGGGGGTGTAGCCGGCTTCCTTCAGCTTGAAAGCTATGACCTCCAAGGCATCGGGCTCGTCATCAACTACCAGGATTTTTGGCTTCATTGGACAGGCCCTTGGAGTGGCGGATGTCCCGCGCCTCGTAAAGATAAACCACTTCCTCGGCAATGTTCGTGGCATGATCCGCCACCCGCTCGAGGGACCGGGAAATGGCCATGAGGGACAGGCAGCGCGAGATCTTGGCGGGCGATTCGACCATGAAGCTGGAGAGCTCGCGGTGCAGCTGCTTGTTGAGGGAGTCCACATCGGAATCGCTGGGGATGATGGAGCGGGCTTCCTCCGGCTGGCGCTGCACGAAGGCGTCGATCGTGCCGCGCAGCATCTTCAAGGACATCTGCGCCATGCGGGGCAGATCCACATAGGGCTTGAGCTGGGGCTCGGCATTCAGGTCGATGGCGCGGCGGGCGATTTTCACCGCTTCATCGCCCACGCGCTCGAGGTTTTGCGAGATCTTCATCGCCACCGTGATCAGCCGGAGCGTCGATGCCACCGGGGCCATCGAGAGCAGATGGATGGCGATGTCATCGATCTCGATTTCGTAGCGGTCGAGGATGTTGTCATCCTTCTGGACCTGCTGCGCGAGGGCATCATCGCGCTCCGTCAGGGCCCGGATGGCCCGCGACACGGCACTCTCCGCGTGGCTGGCCATCGCAAGGAGCTTGTCCTTCAGCATCTGGAGTTCTTCGTCGAAGTTGGTCATGGGGTGGCGGGGTTAACCGAAGCGGCCGGAAACGTAGGCCTCGGTCTGCGGATTGGCGGGATTCATGAAGATGGTGCGGGTCTCGGCGTATTCGATCAGCTGGCCCAGATAGAAAAAGGCCGTCCGGTCGGAGACGCGCGCCGCCTGCTGCATGTTGTGGGTCACAATCACGAGGGTGAACCGCTTTTTCAAGTCATGGATCAACTCCTCGACCTTGGCCGTGGCGATGGGATCGAGGGCCGAACAGGGCTCGTCCATCAAAATGATCTCGGGCTCGACGGCGATGGCGCGGGCAATGCAGAGGCGCTGCTGCTGCCCGCCCGACAGGCCGAGCGCGCTCTCGTGGAGGCGGTCCTTCACCTCATCCCACAGGGCGGCGCCGCGCAGACTTGCTTCCACGACCTCATCGAGCCGGGCCTTCTTTTTCTTGCCCTGGATCCGGAGACCGTAGGCGATGTTGTCGTAAATGGATTTCGGGAACGGATTCGACTTCTGGAAAACCATGCCGACGCGCTTGCGCAGTTCGATCACATCAACGCGCGGGTCGTAGATGTCGATCCCGTCGAGGCGGATCTGGCCGGCGGATACGCGCGCGCCGTCGATCAAATCATTCATCCGGTTCAGGCAGCGGAGCAGCGTGCTCTTCCCGCAGCCGGACGGGCCGATGAAGGAGGTCACCTGCCGCTCCGGGATGTTCAGGGTGATGGCGTGCAGCGCCGTGCTGGCACCGTAGCAGAAGTCGATCGCGTCGATCGCAATGACCGCGCGGGCGGGCGCCGGCGAGGATCCGGTGGGGCCCGGTGCCGGCTTAACCGTGGGGACGGAGACCAAGCGGGCGGGAGCGGGAATGGCGGGTTCGGACATGAGGGGGGTGGTTACCATTGGTATTTCTTGCGGACACGTTGCCGCACGATGATGGCGGTCATCGCAATGGCCGCCACGGTGAAGAGAAACACGAACGCCGTGCCATACTGCACGTCGCGCGTGTATTCGTTTTGCGGAATCTTCGAGGCCACCACGTAGATGTGGTAAGGCAGCGCCATGACGCCCTGGAAGATAAAGTCGGACCACTTTTGCACCTGCCAGGGCAGTTCGTCGCGCATGACGAACGCCGCGGTGAACATGATGGGGGCGGTTTCTCCCGCCACCCGGGCGATGGACAGGACCGAGGAGGTCAAAATGCCCGGCAGCGCGTAGGGCAGCACGTTGGACATGATGGTCTGGAACTTGGTGGCACCCAGCGCCAGGGAACCCTCGCGGTAGCCCTTGGGCACCCCTTTCAGCGCCTCCTCGGAGGCGGTGATGATGATGGGCAGGACCATGAAGGCCAGCGTCAGCCAGCCCGCGAGCAGCGAGACGCCAAAGTCCAGTGCGATGACAAACATGCCGAAGCCGAACAGACCGAAGACGATCGACGGCACGCCGGCCAGATTGACGATGGAGAGACGGAGAAATTGGACGAACGGACCGTCGGACGCGTATTCGCTCAGGTAGATGGCGCTCAGGACCCCCAGCACCAGCGCAATCAAAATGGAGCCGCCCACCAACAGCACGGTGCCAACAATGTTCGGGAAAATTCCGCCCGACGAGTAGACGTAGGTCTCGACCCGCGCCCCTTTCATTTCCGACTCGTGCGCCGCTTTGTACTGGCGGAAGGCCCGGTCGCCCATGGTGGTTTTTTTGCCGTTAATTTCGAAAACATTGAGCGTTTCGGGCGACTCGGTCAGGAACGGCACGTTGATGAATGGGGCCGAAGTCTTGAAAATCACCGCCCCGCCCTTCCAGCCAATGTCGATGAAGACCGTCGCGGCGCACAGCAGCACAAAGTAGGTGCAAAGCCGCAGCAGCCAGAGCACGCCCTGCTCCAGCCGCTTGGCGAAGGTGGGCCGGCCGAACAAGTCCGCCGACGATGTCTTCGGGATGCTCATGGCTGAATGGTAGGGCGGCGAGTCCCTTCGCCGCCGCGATTGACGTGGAGCGGAGTCCGCGCCCTACCCGCTTTATTCCCGGTCGGTTTTTGCGCTAAAAGCAGCAGGTTCATCCGATGGAAATCCGGTAGCGGCGCACGATTTTCTGCGCGAGCCAGTTGACGAGCAGGGAAATCAGGAAAAGGACGACCCCGACCATGAACAGCGCCCGGTAGTGGATGCTGTCGCGCACGACCTCACCCATCTCCTGCGCGATAATGCCGGTCATGGTGTGCACCGGTTGGAAGATCACCCCGAGCCCCGCCCCCACGTCGGGAATCTCGATGCGGTTGCCGGCGCAGAGCAGCACCACCATGGTCTCGCCGATGACGCGGCCGAAGCCGAGGAGGATGGCCGCCATGATGCCCGAGAGCGCCGCCGGCACGGTGATGTAGAGGATGGTCTGGAGGCGGGTCGCCCCGAGCGCGAGCGAGGCCTCGCGGAAGGAACGCGGCACGTTGTGGATGGCGTCCTCGGCGAGGGAGAAGATCGTGGGGATCGCCATCAGCGCGAGCAGGCAGGCCGCCGTGGTGGCGTTGAGCCGCTCCGCCATCGGAAACCCCGGCACCCAGTCGAATGCGGGCAATTGCGATACCCGCCTCAAGGTCTCACCGAGCATCGCGATGCCGAAGAAACCGAGCACCACGCTGGGGATGGCCGAGATGAACTCGATGTAGGGCTTGATGATCTTCTGCTCCACCGGCCGCGCCAGCTGGTTGACGTAGATGGCGGCCGCGACGCCCAGCGGGATGGCAATGAGCAGGGCGAGAAAGGAAATGAGCAGCGACCCGGTGAAGAGCGGGATGACCCCATACCAGTCCTGCCAGAAGCTCCCCGTGATCCAATGCCGGCCGAAGGCAAAGGCGTTGAACGACTCGAACCAGCTCACCGGCTTGGCTTGGTCCCAAGCCGTCAGCTTCGCCTCAGCTCCGGCGAGTTCGGTGGCATAGGTGCCGACCAGCTCGCGGAAATTATCCATTTTGGCAGCGGGCAACGGGTCGGTGAACTTCGGGGCGTCCAGCACCAGCTGCTTCATGGCGGCCAGCTGGCGCACGTTCGCCGCGGGCACCTCGGCACCGAGCGCAAGGACCGGCTTGATCTCCGCCTTGAAATCAAGGACCTCGATCTGCGTCGCGTCGGCCTGCTTCTGGAGCAGGATGGCGCGCTCTGGGGTCGCACCCTTCCTGGCCGCGAGGAGGTGGCGCTTCGATTCAGCGAGGTCCTGCGCCACCTTCTGCCGCTCCTTCACGCCGGTGACCAGGTCCGTCAGGTTGCCAAGGAGGGTCTCCTCCTCGTTCAGGGTGTCGGCGAAGCGGTTGGCGAAATCATCGAACCCGGCCAGCTGCGCCTGGGCAGCCGCAGCGCTCAGGCCCGGCTTTTTCATCAGCGTGGCGAACTGCTGGGCACGCACGCTCGCCAGATAACGGGACAGGGCGCTGTGGGCCCTCACCCGGTCGCGGAAGATGTCGACATACTCAAGGCCGGCCAGCCGGTAAACCATGAGGTTCTCGTGGTTGGCCGGGAAGAAGCCGACGGCGTCCCGGAAAATCGTGAAGGTGATCAGGGCCAGCACCACGATCGAAACTGCGGCGTTGCCCTGGAACACGTATTTCACGAACTGGTCGCCGGTCAGCCCGAAGAACCAGCCGCGCCGCTTGCGCAGCAGGGCCTCGTGGGCGGTCAGCCGGGGAAGACGGGGATTTTGAGTGGCGGCGGGCATGCCTTGAATTCGGGCGAGCATCCACTCCGGCCATGGGGCCGGTCAACCGGGGCAGGTTACAGTTGCGTTACAAAGCGGGATGGATGGAGGCGGGGCCAATAGCCCCGCGGGTTACCGCCGGCGACTAGGGAGTGTTTTCATACCCGCGTTCGCGGGAAATCGCTGGAGGGACGCTCTGCGGGCGGCCTGGGATACACTTTTCTCTTAACCAAATCAGTTCAGCGGGCGGACCGGCACGAAGCCGACCTTGCGGACGATCTGCTGGCCCTCGTCGCTGAGGGTGTAATCGACAAACTTGGCGGCCTCACCGGCCGGCGCACCATTCGTGTAGTAGAACGTGGGGCGGGCATAGGGATATTTCCGGGCGATCACGGATTCCTCGGTCGGGAGCGAGCCCTCGATGGAAACCGTCTTGATGCCGGGGTCGGTCAGGTAGGCCAGGCCCACGTAGCCGATGCCGCTGACATTCTTCGCCACTTCGGAGGCGATCTGCTCGTTGCCCGCCATCTTCTGCGAGGACGAGGCGTAATCGCGCTTCTTCATGGCCAGCTCCTTGAAGTCGGCATAGGTGCCGGACGAGGTGTTACGGGTATAGATCGAGATCGGGCCCGCGCGGCCGCCGACCTGGCTCCAGTCCGTGATGTCACCGGCGAAGATCTGCTCGACCTGGCGCTTGGTCAGGGTGGTGAGCGGGTTCTTGCGGTTGATGATGACGCCGATCCCGTCATAGGCGACGATGGTCGGGTTCAAGGAGACGCCCTTGGCCGTGCCCGCGGACATCTCGGTGGGCTTGGCCCGGCGGGAAGACATGCCGATCTGGGCGGTGTTGTCGATGATGGCGGCGATGCCGGTGGTCGAACCCTCGGCGGCGATTTCAAAGGTCACGCCGGGGGTCTTGGCCTTGTAGGCCTCCGCCAGCATGGGCACGAGTTTGGCGCCGAGCGTGTCGGAGCCCTTGAGCACGAGCTTCTGGGCGTTGAGCGAGGTGGCGGCAAGGGCCGCGACGGCGAGGAAGAGAAGTTTTTTCATATTGGGTGGGAGTAGAGTTGGATGGAAATGAGCCGGGGTTAGAAATTGACCTGCAGCTGGCTGCGGATGCCCTGGGTCTTGGCCTGGGCGGCGGTGCCCGTGACGGTGTCATTTGACTCGCCGAGAATGTAGCCGAGCTGCCATTTCACGTCGTTGCCCCGGAAGAAGCGGGTGAAGCCGAGATACAACTCGGACATGTTGTTCATCGTGCCGCCACCGGGCGCGGAGCGGATACCGTCGCTGAGGTTCACCCCGCGGCCATCCGAGTCGACGGAGGTGTAGCGGGCCACGTATTCCCAGAATTCACCCAGCTTGAAGGAGGGCTGGACGGACCAGGCGGAGCCCTTCGAGCTCTGCGTCGCAGAAACCCCGTGCTGGTCGTTGCTGCCGAAATACTCCAGCTGCAGATCAAGGGGCCCCTTGGCAAAGTCCGCGAAAGCGTTGTAGACGGTCAGGTTGTTGCCCGCGCCGAGGACTTTGCCGCCCTGATCGGGCAGGTAACCGACGGAAGCGCTAAGCGTGCAGGTGAAGTCCTTGCCGGATTTGCCGACAAAGCCGAGGTTGCCCCAGTAAGCCAGGTTGTTGTTCGTGGCGTTGCCCGCGCTGTTAACCCCGGCAATGCCGTCCTCGTTGCGCTCCGGATTGGTCGCGGCGAAATTGTAGAACAGACCGGTGTCATTCTTGCCCCCGACATAAACGCCGATGCGGTAGCTGCCGGCCCCGAGGCGGCGGCCGTTGTTGCCCTCGACAAAATACCGCGTGCCCGGCGAACGCTCGATCGCCTTCAGGCTGCCCGAGGAGGTATACCATTCCTCGAGGCCGAAGGGCACCTTGCGGAAACCGATGTCCACGTTCAGCGCATCACTCTGGGTCCAGTTGATCTTCGCCTCATCAAACGTCGCGCCGGCAAAATCATAGTTGATGCTCGAGGTCCAGCCGTTGCCGAGATTGGCCTTCGCCCCCAGGTAAATGCGGCGGAGGAAGAAATGGGACGTGGGCCGGGCGGGGTTCGCCGCGACGCCGTCAATGTTCGTGCCGAGGCCGGCATACTGGACTTGGATACGACCGGCGATCGACAGACCGACTGTGCTTTTCCCGCCTGAAATGGTCGAGGTGACCGCGGCGGCGGCATCCCGCGCCAGGTCGGCGCGCAATACTTCGCCTTCCTGATCATTAATGATGCCCTTCTTGACGAGCAGGTCGATGAGCGGGCCGCTGTCCTGAGCGGACGCGATGCCGGCGCAAAGGATAAATGCCACCAGCGTGAGCAGTTTTGATTTTAGGTTGAACATGATGAACGGTCCTGAGTTTGTGCCTGAGTTAGGGATGCGCCTCGGTGATTGGGCCGAAACGCAGGCGCATCATGGGGGGGCATTGTTACGGTTTCAAGACAGCCGTGTGACAACGCGGGAAATAGGGCCGCTGGTTCCCCAAAACGCAGGAACGAGCCTGCTCGCTCCCCCGGGCCGCCCTGCGACTCGCGCCCGCTCAGCTCAGGTCCGC
>JANMVS010000419.1:0-2964 GCA_031392885.1 Verrucomicrobiota bacterium | reverse complement strand
GACTGGCGAAGGTGCGGAATCTTCCGCTCTTCGTCCCTCGGGCTCAAGGTCAATGAACGCGCCCGCATCTACGTGCCGATGATCGGCGTGCTCGTGGCCGCTCCCGGCATCCTGCTCGCTTCGAGCATTGACTGGCTCCCGCTCGCCATCGGCGGCCTGATCTGCTTCGGGCTGGCGAAGGCCTTCTCCGATTCGAACATGATGCCAATCCTCTGCACGGTGACAGATTCGCGCTACCGCGCCACCGGTTACGGCGTGCTCAACCTGTTTTCCTGCATCGTCGGCGGGCTGACGATCTATGCCGGAGGGGTCTTACGTGATGCCGCCATCGACGTGAGCCGCGTCTTCCAGTTCGCCGCCGGAAGCATGCTGGTCTGCGCGGCGCTGCTTTTCTGCATCCGGCCCGCGGCGGCCAACGCTGAACGCTAACCCCAGGAACCCAATGAACCCGATTGCCGACAACCTTATGCGCCGGGCGTGGCTGATGGTCGGATTGCTGTGGTTCGTCGCGTTCCTGAATTACCTGGACCGGATGATCCTCATCACGATGCGCTCGTCGATCAAGGCGGCCATCCCGATGACGGATGCCCAATTCGGCCTGCTGACGACCGTGTTTCTGATCACCTATGGCCTGCTGAGCCCGTTCGGCGGGTTCGTCGCGGACAAATTCAACCGGAGCCGGCTCATCGTCTTTTCCCTTTTCGCCTGGTCGGCGACCACCTGGCTGACCGCGCATGCCACCTCGTTCGGCGAACTGCTCTGTTACCGGGCGTTGATGGGCATCAGCGAAGCCGCTTACTTCCCCGCCGCCGGCGCCTTGTTGATGGACTATCACCGCAATCAAACGCGTTCATCGGCCAACGGCATCCACCTCAGCGGCGTCATGGTCGGCTCCGGGCTCGGCGGCCTGGGCGGCTGGATCGCCGACCGCCATGACTGGACCTATGTGTTTCAGCTCTTCGGCATGATCGGCATCATCTACTCGGGTGTGTTGTTTTTTCTGCTCAAGGACCGACCCAAGGATATCGCTGCTCCGGGCGAACCCGTCACTGCAATCCCGCCCCTCCAGCTGGGCCAGGCCCTCGTTAGCATTTTCAGTCAGCCCGCCTACGTGCTGGCGCTGATCTTCTGGGGCATGCTGGGCGTCGCCAGTTGGTCTTTCGTCGGCTGGCTGCCGGCCTACCTGCAGGAACAATTCCACATGACCCAGGGCCGCGCCGGCCTTACGGCGCTGGGCTACATCTACTCGGCCAGCCTCGTTGGCATGGTGGCGGGCGGCTTCTTCGCCGACCGATGGACCCGGTCCAACCCCCGGGGCCGAATCTATGTGGGTGTGATCGGCGTGCTCGTGGCGATTCCGGGCGTCCTGCTCGTGGGCAACGCCAGCCTTCTCCCGCTGGTCCTCCTCGGCATGGTGATCTACGGCTTCACCCGTCCCTTCCCCGACGCGAGCATGACACCGCTGCTCTGCCAGATCATTGACCGCCGCTACCTCGCGACCGGGGTCGGCGTGCTCAACATGTTTGCCGTCATGGTCGGCGGCACGTTGATCTACATCGGCGGCGTGGTGCGCGACGCCCACATCAGCGTCACCACCATGTTCAACGGCGGCGCCCTCGGACTGCTCATCTGCGCCGTGCTCCTCTGGGCGATCAAGCCCCGTCCGACCCCTTCCACTGAAACATGAAATTCGTCACCACCCTTACGCCCCGCGATCAGCAGATCGCCGCCCAGCGGCTGTCCGGTTTTATGCCGGACGAAGTTTACGACATCCACGTCCACCCCTACAACGCCGGGCACTTTGCGCCCGGCACCTGGGCCACCCTCGCCGACCACCCCCTGCAGGGGTGTCGCGAACACCGCGCCGCCCTCCAGCGTTACATGCCCGTGAAGATCATGCACGGGCTCTATTTCGGCATGCCGCACAAAACGGCCAACCGTCCCGCCCTCAATGATTGGCTCGCGGACGAAGTGAAAGCCCACGGCACCCCGCTGAGCCGCGGGCTCATGCTCGTGTCCCCTGCGGACGACCCGGCGATGGTCGCCGCCGCCCTGCGCAGCGGCCGCTTCTGCGGCATCAAGGTCTACCATTGCTATGCGAATCGCCCCGACACGATGCACGCCACGCTGGCGGAATACGCCCCGGACTGGATGTGGGAAATCCTGCACGAAGTGCGCGGCATCCTACTCCTGCACATCGTGCGCGACGGCGCCATTGAGGATTCGTCCAACCAGCAGGAGCTGCGGCGACTGTGCCGGGCCTACCCGAACATGCGCCTCATCCTGGCGCACATCGCGCGCAGCTTCAACTACCGCAACGCCCGCCGCGGGCTTCACACTATGGCCGACCTCGACAACGTGGTCGTCGACACCTCGGCCGTCTGCGAGTCCGAGGCCTTCCGCGCCGCCCTCAAGGTTCTCGGCCCGCGCCGGGTGCTGTGGGGCTCGGATTTCGCGGTGTGCGAAATCCGCGGCCGCTGTGTCAGCACGGGCGATCTTTTTTTCTGGCTCCATCCCGAGCTGCTCCGCCCCGACTACTCGGCCCCGACCAACAACGACATGACGCTGGTCGGCATCGAGTCGCTCCTGTGCCTGCGCGAAGCCTGCGAGGACACCGGGCTGACCCAAACCGACCTCAACGACATTTTCTGCGCCAACGCCAAGCGCCTCCTTGCCCCCCACCTCGCGGAAGCAAAGCCCGCCCCCCCGGCCGGCCCCGAGCTCTGGCAACACGCCCGCACCGTCATTTCCGGCGGCACCGGCCTGCTGTCCAAGCGGGCGGAGATGTTCGATGCCAAATCCTGGCCGGCCTATTTTTCGCGTTGCTCTGGCTCCGAAGTGTGGGATCTCAACGACCGCCGCTATGTGGATTTCGCCGGTGGCGTCGGCGCGATCCTCCTGGGTTATGCGGATCCGGACGTCACGGCGGCCGTGACGCGCCGCCTCTCCCTCGGCACGTATTGC
>JANMVS010000328.1:0-6297 GCA_031392885.1 Verrucomicrobiota bacterium | reverse complement strand
CGGCGCGGCGGCGCCCCCGGGCAGGGAGCGGAAATTCCATTCCGCATAGAAGGGCACCCCATCCTTGCGGCTGAGCCAAGCCTGGCCCTCGCGGCGGCCCAACCGCCGCGGGGTGAGGTCGGTCTTCGTTCCGTGCAGCATGCGGGTGTTCTGGCCGGCCAGTTCCGCCGCACTGTAGCCGGTCAATCGGCAAAAGGCCGGGTTGGCAAAAATGATTTTGGCCCCGCCCTTTTCCCAGCGGTTTTGGGCGATGACACCGGGACCGGGAGCGCCGCGATGAGCGCACAGTCGGCCGGTGACTGCGGTGCGCGAGCCATGGTCAAGGGAAGACCCGAGCCACCTCCGCGCCGCCATCATCTTTCCGCATGTCCGCCAGTGTCATTACTGGTCCATGGTGGGGTCGTCGTTCGCACTGTCAAAAATTAACCGCGTTCCGCGAAGGTCCGCGGCCGGCCTCCTGCCCGACCCCTTTCATTGATTCCTTCTCCTTCGCTTGCCCCGCCGGCGGCTCTCTGGTGGGATTGTCCGGATGAGAACAAAGCCCGCGTCCCCCGCTCCCCGGTCCCCCGCACTTTATCTCGACCAGCACACCGCCGACCTCACGGCCTTTCTGCAAGCGATCATCCGCCTGCGCACGGTCAACCCCCCGGGTGAAAACTATGGCGCCATGACCACGCTGCTGGCCGCGACGCTGCGCGGCTTGGGCCTGCGGGTCCGCCGCGTGCGCATCCCTCGGGCCCTGCAGAGAAAAACGCTGCCTCATCAGCTCGATTATCCGCGCTACAACGTCATCGGGCGTTGGGCCACTGGGGCAAAACAGACGCTGCACTTCAACGCCCACTACGATGTCGTCCCGGTCTCCGGTTCCTGGCGGCATGGCGACGCGTTTAATCCCGCGGTGGAACGGGGCTGGATGTATGGCCGCGGCACGGCCGACATGAAGGGCGCCATCGCCAGCATGGTTTTTGCACTGAAGGCGCTCCGGGCCACCGGCACGCGGCCCAACTTTAATGTCGAGGTCTCGTTCACCGCCGATGAGGAAACCGACAGCGCGCTGGGCACCGGCTGGGTGACAGACCACGGCCGGCTGCGCGCCGACTATGCCATCGTCGGCGAAGGCGGGGAGGGCGACGCGATCTGCTGCGGCCATAACGGCGTCGTGTGGCTCAACGTTCACGTCCACGGCAAGGCCGCCCACGGCTCCCGGCCGGAACAAGGCGTAAATGCCCTCGAAAAAATGTCGGCCCTCGTGCTCGCCCTCGACGCCTACAAGCGTCAGCTCGCCCGCCGTAAATTCCTCACCCCGGAAGGACGCCTCCTGCACCCCACGCTCAATGTCGGCGGAGTTTTTACCGCGGGTGCGGGGGGCAAAATCAACACCGTGCCCGCCGCCGCCAGCTTCACGATCGACCGGCGGGTGCTGCCCGGCGAGCCCGTCCGCACCGCCGAGCGGGAACTCACCACCTGCCTGAAGCAGGCGGCGAAAAAGATTCCGCAGTGTCGCATCACGATCGAGAGGATCTCGGACAACTTCTCGTGTTACCACGCGCCCACCCACCCGCTGTTCCTTGCCATGCAACAAAGCGTGGCCCGGGTCCGGCGCCGGCCGGCAAAATTCACGGTCTCAAGCGGTTTCAACGACATGCACTACTTCGCGCAGGTCCGGAAAATTCCCACGCTGGGTTATGGTCCCGGTGGCCGGGACTACCACGCGGTGGATGAACGCGCGCGGATCAAGGATCTGGTCGACTCGGCGAAAATCTACGCCGACCTGCTGACGACCTTCCGGACGGACTGAGTTGAGTGGTGAAAGTGGAAGGCCCGCGTCCCTGCGGGCCGCGGCACAATGGTTGCCGCAGAAACCACCCTGCGGCCCGCAAGGACGCGGGCCCTCCGGCTGGACTATTTCCCCGCCGGCGGCAGGCCCGCCAGAATCTGCCGCGCCACCGCGGCGATGATTGCCCGGTTGTTGGCGTGCTCCCGGCCCTCCGTGAAGGTGACGATAATAATGCGCCCACCGTCGGGCAGCCCAATGAGAGCGGCATCATGGCGCGCCCAGCTGACCCAGCCGGCCTTGGACCAAAGTTTCATCCCGGGTGCTAGCGCCGGACCCGTAAAACCAACGCCTTCGTAGTCGGTGTCACCGATCGGCGCCTTGGCGGGATCCCGCACCATGAGCTCAAGCATCTGGGCCGAGTGCTCAGGGGTGACCCAACGCCCCAGGGCAATCTCCGCGAGCAATCGCGCCGTGTCATTGGTGGAAAGGGAATTTCTCGCCGGGAGATGCGCGGTCATGTCCTGCAGTTCCCGGCCATACGGACCTTCGCCCCAGGGTTTGCGCCGGGCGTTCACGCGGGTGTAGCCCAGCGAGCGAAAATAATCAGTGACGACGCTGCGCTTTTCACTCCATTCCGCCAAGGCGGCCGGCGGCAATTCCGGGCCGCTGGTTGTGCCGGTGACCGCGTCCACCACATAGCTCGTCGCCTCGTTGTAGGATTCGACGATCATGTCGCGCAGCCCGCGCCGCAGTTCCGGCGTATCCGCCAGCCGGCCGTCCGCCATCAGCTGGTGGGCATAAGCCAGAAAGAAGAGTTTGATCACACTCGCCGGATAAAAGGGGGCCTCCCCGCGGTAGTGGGCGGTGACGGGCTGGGCGGGATTACGCAGATCGATCACGGTGACCGCCAGCTGCTCCGGCCTGAGCGCCGGCGCGGCAAACTCCGCGCGCACCGCTTGAGCGGCTTGTTCCACCAGCGCCGGCCATGCCGCGTCCGTCGCCGCGGGCAAGGTCCCAACCAAAAGCAGCAACAACAGGCTTGATTTCATGGAACGTGAATTTGCTTTTTCAACCTGCCGCGACCGTGGTGCGCTCCGGGGAAAAGGCAACCCCCGCCCGCCAGACCCTGGCTTGGTCGGCGCGGGCGCCAGACCCGGCCAAACCCTCCCAATCCTGTCGTCCAGCCGCGCCCAGCATTGGACAAAATCTGCACAGTCACTCGCCAGGATTGAGACTATCCTAGCCTGGATATTTCACACGCTGCTCGCAACCGAAACCACACCCTGTGCCAAATCTTTTTCCGCATTCCCGGCTGCTCGGGATATCCGGGCTAAGGACCAATTCCTAAAAGAAGGGGGACTCTATGAATATTAAACTCCATCTGGACGAGGCGGAATCCGCCCCGGTTGTTCGCTTGGCTGAAGCCCTGGATGTGAAACCCGAGGACGTGCTTTATACCGCGCTCAGTCGCGTGATGATGCACGCCCGCGAAAAGGAAGTCCAAGATGAGATTGTCCAGACACGCCTAGCGCGGGACAACAACCTCCCCTTGTGGGCGGACACCGCCGGATCGGTGCACAACTACGAAGGCATGGCTCCCTGCGAGCCGGAAAAGAGCAAGTATTCCCTCTAGGCGAGATCGCGCAAAGCCGAGGTCAGCTCGGGAAATTCAAAGCGGAAGCCCTGCGCCAGCAGGCGCCGGGGCGTGCACTGCCGCCCGCCCAGGACCAGCGTGGGGTCAGTTTTCATAAGATAGGTCGCCGCCAGTTTAACCAGGAACGCCGGCGCCGGCGGCGCCCACGGCCGGCGCAGCGACCGGCGCAATTCGGTCATGAGCCCGGCATTGGTCACCGGCTGCGGGGCACAGACATTGTAGGCCCCGTGCATGTCCCCGCGGGCCATCGCCTGCTGGAAGGCCAGCAGCGCATCGTTGCCGTGCACCCACGAAAAACCCTGCGCCCCGGAACCGGCCGGACCGCCGAGATAACGTCGCGTCAGCTGGGCCAGGGTCGGATAGGTGCCGCCGTGCCGATCGAGCACGACCCCGAGCCGCAGCACGACCTGCCGGGTCGAAACCGGACAAGCCGCGTGAAAAGCCTCCTCCCACTGCCGGCAGACCTCCGCGAGAAAATCGGTGCCCGCCGGCGTCTCCTCGTCGCAGGGTCCCTCACCCGTGGTGCCATAATAGCCAACCGCGCTGGCCTGCACCCACACGGCCGGGGGCTGCTTGGCCCTGGCCAGCGCCTTGCCCAGGGCCTGCACGGCGTGGAGCCGCGACTCCAAAATTTCGCGACTGCGCTCGAGGGAAAATACGCAGTTGATGCTCCGGCCCGCCAGGTTCACCACGGCTTCCGCGCCCTCCAACTCGGCCGCCCATTTGCTGGACACGGCCCCATCCCAATAAACCGCCCGGGTGATCCCGGCGGCAACATCCGGATTGGGCGGATATTTTTCCGGGTCCCGGGTCAGGATGACGACTTCGGTGCCGCGCGCCGCCAGGTGCCGCGCGAGCGCGCGGCCGAGGAGCCCGCTGCCTCCCGCCAGGATGACTTTTGCCATGGCTGGACTGCTAACATGAAATCCACCGCTGGCAATCTGTCGGTCGGGTTTTCTTGTCCGCCCCAGCCTTGCGCGCCGGCACGCCGCGGCTCACTTTCCTTCCCGTCATGCCGTCGCCGCCCGCCAATTTCTACGACCTCACGCGCGAGGAACTGCGCCAACTGGTGGTCCGCTGGGATTTCAGCCCGGTGCACGCCGCGCGCCTCTGGCGCTATGGGTATGGCGCCGGGGTCGCGGATTGGGCGCAGATGCCGGAGCTGCCCGCGCGTTTCCGCGCCCGGGCGGAGAGTGGACTCACCTTCGCCCGCCTGCCGGTGGCGATCGAGACGCACAGCTCCGACGGTTTCACGCGCAAATACCTGCTCGCCCTGGCGGACGCGCGAAGGATCGAGACGGTCTTGATGCGCTACACCGGCCGCGTGACCGCCTGCATCAGCAGCCAGGCCGGCTGCGCCATGGGCTGCGTGTTCTGTGCCACCGGACAAATGGGGTTTGTCCGCCACCTCACGGCCGGTGAAATCGTCGCCCAAGCGATGCATGTGGACCAAGCCCTGCGGGAAACCTCGCCCAAGGTAGGGCGAGTCGTCCCCGACGAGCCGGGGTCAAGCCCGGCTCATCCGGAGGAATCTCCCCACCGGTCGCCACCCCTGGCCGATCCCCACAGTCCCTCCCCGCATGAGCGCCACTCGCGCCTGCGTAACATCGTCCTGATGGGGATGGGGGAGCCGTTGCACAATTACGACGCCGTCATGAAGGCCCTCGATATTCTCTGTGACGAAACCGGCCTCGCCTTGGGGGCGAAGAAAATCACGCTCAGTACCGTCGGGGTCATACCCGGCATCATCCGGCTGGCCGACGAAGCGCGGCCGGTCAGCCTGGCGGTCTCACTGCACGGCGCCACCCAGGAGGAGCGCGCCGCGCTGGTGCCGGTCGCCAAGAAGTGGCCGTTGGACGCCTTAATGGAGGCCTGCCGGTACTACAGCGCCAAGCTGCAACGCCGGATTTTTTACGAATGGACCCTGATTGAGGGTAAAAACGACTCACCGGCGAACGCGCACGCGGTCGGCCGGCTGCTCCAGGGCCAGCCGGCGCAGGTAAATCTCATCCCGCTCAACCCGACCGCCGGTTACGACGGCGCGCCCACGGGGCAGGAGGCCGCCCGGCAATTCCAGCAGATCCTGGCCGGCTACCGCCTGCCCAGCACCGTACGCCAGCGCCGGGGCATTGATATCGCCGCCGGCTGCGGCCAGCTCGCCGCCGTCAGGTGATTTTTGCCTTTGCCAAAGGGCCCGCAGACTCTACGTCTGATCGCCCATGAAATCGTTCCGACCCTTCCTCCTTTCCCTCCTAGCAACCGCACTGGTGGCGCCTCTCGCGGCCCAGCCCACGACCGCGACCGTGATCAAGACGATCGAACCGGTCCGCGTCGCCTACCTCAACAGCGGGGCGTTCCTCGATGAGCGCAGCGGGATCAAGCAACTCGTCAAGGTGGCCCAGGGCCTTGAGCTGGAGTTCAGCAGCACGCAAAGCGAGCTGTCCCTGCTCAATGAGAAACTCCGGACGATCGTGGGCGAATTGACCAAGCTCAGCGCCGACCCGGTCGCGAACGCCAAGGCCATCGAAGACAAACAAGCTGCGGGCCAAAAGCTCCAGCAGGAACTGGAAGGCAAAAAACAGGCTGCGCAGGAAACCTACAGCAAACGCGTGCAGGAAATGCAGGCCCCCATCGCCGCCAACATCGGCAAGGAAATCCGCGCCTTCGCCAAGGAGCGCGACCTCGGGTTGCTGCTGGACTCCGCCAAACTCGGCGAGGCCATCCTCGACGCCAAGCCGGAGCTGGATCTGACGGCCGATTTCGTAAATTACTATAACGCGCGCCACCCCTAAGCCGCCCGCGGATTTTGGTCACCTCCCGGGCCCGGCTGAAACGCCGGGCCTTTTTTATTCACGGTGGATTCAAT
>JANMVS010000308.1:0-4241 GCA_031392885.1 Verrucomicrobiota bacterium | reverse complement strand
AAGCTTGGGCGCCGGTGTGCGCCTGCGCGTTGGCCTGCTGCAACAGCGGGATAAGATAGCTGGCGCTGAGATTGCGCGAAGCCAGGCGCGCGGGATCAAGTTGCACCCGGATCTGGCGGGGCTGGCCGCCGATGAGCGTGGTCTCGGCGACCGCGGGCAGGGCCTTGACGGCATCGTCGACCTGGGCGGCGATGCGGCGGAGCGTGGCGTGGTCATAGCGCGCGCTATGGAAGGTGAGGGCCAGGATCGGGACGTCGTCGATGGTGCGCGGCTTGACGAGCGGCGGGGTGACGCCAAGCGGGAGGCGGTCAAAATTGGCCTGCAGCTTCTGGTTGAGGCGGACGAGGCTTTGCTCGAGGTCGGAGCCGACCTTGAAACGGACCACGGTCATGTTGCCGCCCGGCATGGCCGTGGAATAGAGGTATTCCACGCCGGGGATTTCCCAGAGGAGTTTCTCCATCGGGCGCGTGACGCGGTTCTCCACCTCGGCGGCGGCGGCGCCGGGCATGGCGACGAGGACATCGATCATCGGCACCTTGATCTGCGGCTCCTCCTCGCGGGGCAGCATCAGGATGGCAAAAAAGCCGAGCAGCAGTGAGGCCGCCACGATCATCGGCGTCAGCTTCGAGTTGATGAACATCGCGGCGAGGCGGCCCGCGAAGCCATATTTCGACTGGTCCGGAAACACCGAGTAAGCGGGGGTGCTCACGGTAGAATTTCGAGGGACTGGCCTTCGCGGAGACCGGCGGGCGGGTTGACGACCACACGCTCGCTGGCGTCGAGCCCGGAGAGGATCTCAACGCGGTCGCCATGGACGGTGCCGGATTTCACGAGGCGGAGGACCGCCCGCTGGCCGGCCGCGGCGACAAAGACACGCTCCATCTGGCCGAGAGGGGAAAGGGCGGTGGCGGGCACAAGGAGGGTGGAGACCGGGGCACCGGGCACTTGCACCCGGGCGAACTCGCCCGAGCGCACCGCGATGCCGGCCGGCACGGAAATCTTCGCGAGCACTGAGCGGGTCTGGGTATCGGCCGTCGAGGAAAGCTCGGCCAAGGTACCGGTGAAAGTCAGTTTGGCGGCCGGCAGCTCAATGGTGAGCGCGGTGCCACGGACGAGCCCGGCGGCGAGGGAATCGGGGACGGCGGCCTCGACCTGGAAATCGGCGGTGCCCTCGACCTCGAGGAGCACCATGCCCGGCGCCGCCAGGTCGCCGGGATGGGCGGACTTGCGGGCCACGACGCCGTCAAATGGCGCCCGGATTTCGGCGTAACCCAGCATAACCTCGGCCTCGCGCACCATGGCCTGCGACAGGGTGAGACGATCCTCGAGTCCGCGTACCATATCGGCGGTGCTGGCCCCCTTGGGCAGGAGAGCGCGCTCTCGCACGAGATCGCGGCGGGCGATGTTTAACTGCGCCTGCGCCTGCGCGAGCCGGGCGGTGATTTCTCCGGCGGAAATTTTCACCAGCAGGTCGCCGGCACGCACGGGCTGGCCGAGGGTGACGGGCATCTCCTCAATCGCGCCCATCAGCTTCGCGGCGAGTTGGGCCCGCTGGACCGGGCGGACGGTGCCGGTGACCTCGGTGAGGCTGGGGATGGTTTCCGCGCTGACGGTGGCGGTCCGGACCTTGGCCGGGGGCAGCTGGGTACCGGCCGCAACATCAGATGAGGCGTGTTTGGCGCAAGCGGCGAACAAGGCGAAGGCCGGGACAAGATAGAGGACGGATTTCATGGAGAGCAAAGAGTCAGGATTGGGGGAGGGGTTCGAGACCAAGGGCGCGCCGGAGTTCGACCAGCGCGAGGCGCTCGTCGGCCGCGGCGATGGTGCGGCGGAGGCGCGCCTCGAGCAGGCGGCTCTCGACGCCGATCAGATCGGCGGTGAGCAGGGCTTCCTGCTCAAACCGAGCGCGGCTCAGGCTGGCGCTTTCCTCCGCCTGCTCGACCGCGCGGGCGCTGACCGCCAGGCGTTCGGCCGCGTCGGCGTGCGCGAGGCGGGCCTGCTCGACCTCAAGACCAATGCCGAGCGTCGCCTTGCGGAGCAGTTCCTTGATCTGGGTGAGGTCGGCGTTGCCCTGGCGGATCTTGCCGGAGGTCTGGCCGCCGTCGAAGAGGTTCAGGTCGACGGAGAGGCCGGCGAGCCAGCTGTCACTGTGGCGGTCAGTTTTCCAGCCTTGGTCGTATTGGTAGCTGGCAAAGGCGTTGACTGTCGGGCGGCGGGAGCCGCGGGCGGCCTCGACCATCGCCGCGGCGGCCCGGACCCGGGCTTGGAGTCCGAGGAGTTCAGGGCGCAGCGAAAAATCCCGGGTGTCCGGCGGGTTCAGGCGGACCAACGCCGGATCGTCAGCCAGGAGTTCCACCGGGCTGGCGGTGGGCTCGAGTCCGAGCACATATTGAAAAGCGAGTCCGGCGAGGGCGGCACCATGCCGGGCCGCGCTGAGATATTCCCGCGTTTGCGCGAGCTGCACCTGAAGACTGAGGAGGTCAGCCTTGAGCAGCTGGCCGGCCTCGAAGCGAGCCTGCGCGGCGGTGACGGCGGCCACGTAGGACTGCACGCCGCCTTCGACGGCGGTGACGGCCTCGCGGGTCTTGCGGAGGTTGAGCACGGCCTTGACCACCTCGGTGATCAATTGCTGCTGCGCGGTGCGCAGGTCGTATCCGGCGGCTTCGGCGCCGGCGCGGGCGGCGGTGCGGGCGGCGGTGGCCCGCCTTCCACTGTAGATATTATAAGCCACCGTGCCGGTGGCGTTGAGGTTGTCGATCGCTCCAGGGTTGTTGAAATCGAGACCGAAGTTGAAAGCCCGTTGGTTGAGGATGGAACCGAAGGCCAGCATCGGGCTGTTGGTGTCGGTGTAGCGGCCAGAGACGGAGACCTGGGGCAGCCAGGCGGCGCCAGCCTGGTCCACCAGGGCTTGGGCCCCCTCGATCCGAGCGCGGGCGGCCCGGGTGTCGGGGCTGCTTTCCAAGGCGGTCGCGACGGCGCGGTCGAGGGACCAAGGCTCGGCGCGGAGCGCGCCTGGGCCGAGACAGGCGACCAGCAGGAGGGGGAGAAGCTTGCGGTAAGGGGACATGGGGGAAATCAGGAGGAACGGCCGTTAAAGGCGACCAGCAGGCCGAGGACCCCGCCGTAGAGCGCGCCGCGCCACCAAGTGGAGGTGAGCGGACAGGTGCCCGAGGTACACTGGCCGAAGTAACCCAGCAGCGCTCCGAGAGCGGCACCGACGAGAATGGTAAGGGCAAAACGGAGCATGATCGGGTATCGGTTAAGGGTTGGAACTTTCAGGCGGGGACTTGCGGCGAGACCAGCGGCGGACAATAGCGGCGGCAAGGGCAGCGAGCGCGGCCCCGAGCGCAGCACCTTTCCACCAAGTCGGGTGCAAGGGGCAGGAACCGTCAACGCATTCACGATAGTAACCCACGGCGGCGCCCAGAGCGGCGCCGACCAGGACGGTGAGGGCGAAGCGAATCATGGGGTTACTTTTGGCCGCCCCAGTGGATGGTGCCGGTGTCGTCCAGCCAGCCGAGCTTGCGCAGGACGAGGCTGGGCGGGCAGAAGCCGGTGAAGACGGACTGAATGAGATTGAGCCCGACAAAAGCCGGGAGGAGCAGCCACCAAGGGCTGACAAAATGGGTGAGGGTCACCCCGAGCAGGGTGACGGAACCGGCGAGGAGACGGATCAGGTCGTGGATTTTCATGAGTTGGCGTTTGACAATGTATGAGTATACAAGCATATAGTTGCAATCATGTCAAGGGTCTGTTTTCTCCGCGGGATGACGAAACACCGGGCGCTGAGCGAGGAGGCATTGCTGCTGGTGGCGCAGCGGTTTTCCGTGCTGGCCGAGCCGATGCGGCTGCGCCTGATCCAGGCGTTGTTCGACGGCGAGAAGAACGTGGGTGAGCTGGTGACGTTGACCGCGGGCACGCAGGCCAACGTGTCGCGGCATCTGCAGACGCTGACGGCGGCGCACATTTTGGGGCGCCGCAAGGAAGGACTGCAGGTTTACTATAAGATCAGCGACCCGACCATTCCGCGGCTTTGCGCGGTGGTGTGCGGGGCCATCGAGAAGCAGCTGGCCAAGCAGGCGGGTCACTTCGCGCAGTAAGGCAGGGTCCCTTTTGCCGCCGGGCGGTTGGGGCAACCGCCCCTAGCCCGCATATTTCACACTCGGCACGAGATTTTTGGCGGAGCTCGACGACTCTCAGCCCGCGTGGGTCCGGGACCTTGTCGGTCATGCGGGCTGAAA
>JANMVS010000282.1:0-1615 GCA_031392885.1 Verrucomicrobiota bacterium | reverse complement strand
GACGGCCATGAACCGCACCACGGCCCGGTTTTCCTTCCGGGACTCGGTCAACGACACATCGAAGCGGGCCTCCCAGTCGTTCAGCTCCTCCGCATCGGCCAGCACCTGGGCGATTTGCCAAATCTTGCCACTGTCCTCTGTCGTCTGTCCTCCGTCCTCTGAGATGTGCGTGTGCTTCACATTGCGCCCCTCGGGATCGAGTCGGAAGCGACCGCGGGCCTCGAAGTAGGCCGCGAACTCCTTCTCGATGCGGCGGGTCTCGACCAGCAGCACCGCTTCGTTGCCGGGCTCGGCGTCCGGGGCGAAACGCTGCCGGGCGCCCTCCCAGTCGCGGGCGGCGACGTCCTGCAGAAAGCCCAGCACCCCGACACGCACCAGCCGGCGGAAGGCAACGGCATCGCGGGTGATATCAAAGCTGGCCGGCCGGGCGGGTTTGGCCGCGAGTTCGATCGCGACGAAATCAGGATTCTTCAACCGTTCCCACTCATCGAGCAGGCTGGAATCGATGCCCCGGATCAGCTCACGGAAATATTCCTCCATCTCGACGACGGGCTCGGTCTTCGCGGCATCAGGCACGGTTTGCGCGAGCACCTTCCAAACCTGCATGAGGTGACGCAGCAGCAACCCCTCGCTGCGTTCCAGGCCGTAGTCGCGGACGTAGTCGGAGAATGACTGGTACCGCTCGAACATCTCGCGCGCGATCGACTTGGGCCGGACATTCTCCTGTTCGACCCACGGATGGGCGGCGGCGAAGGTGTTGAAAGTCTCATAGAGGAACTCGCGCAGCGGCTTCGGGTGTTCGACTTCTTCCAGTTTCGCCATCCGTTCCTCGTAGGGAATGCCGGCCGCCTTCCATTCCTCGATCTTGAGGCCCTTCTGCTTGTCCACCTGCCGGCGCAGGATCTGCTCGGGGTCCTCGACGATCGCCTCGCAGAGCGTGAGCACATCGAACGGGTAGTCCGGCGACTCGCGGATGAGGAGGGGCAGGGTGTCGATCAGGTAGAGGGACAGCGCCTGGTGGAGCGAGAAGTCATCCTGCAACTCCAGATTGACCCGCAAGCGCCGGCCGGAGGTGGCGGCCCGTTCGACCGGCGCAGGGTCTGTGCCAGACGAGTCCGTCACGGAGATGATCTCGACGATCTGGCGGTCAACCAGGGCGCGGAACAACTGCCAGGCGCGTTTGCGCAGGGCCTTTTTCTTGGTCGGTGTCTCATGGCAGTCATTGATGAGCTGGCGCATCGCCCGGCAGCCATCGCTGTCCCGGCTCAGCACCAGCAGCAGCATGCCATGCGACACGTCGAAGTGTGACGACAGTTCCTCGGGTGACGCGGTGCGGAGTCGTTCGAAGGTCTTGGCGTCCCAACTGACGGTGCCCTCGGGTGCGCGCTGCTTGACGAGTTTCTTTTTTTTCGCCGGATCGGCGGCGGCTTTCTCCTCGGCGCGCTTGTTCTCGATGAAGTGCTCCGGCGCCTGGACGATGACATAGCCCTGGTCGTCGTAGCCGGCCCGACCGGCCCGGCCGGAGACCTGGCGGAAATCGCGCACGCTCAAAATCGCAGCCTTCTTGCCGTCGTATTTCCAGAGCTGGGTGAAGAGCACGGTCCGAATCGGCACG
>JANMVS010000235.1:0-4173 GCA_031392885.1 Verrucomicrobiota bacterium | reverse complement strand
TTGCTGATGCGCCACGCCTACGCCCTGTCGGTGAAGCTGCCGGCCGGCGAGGGGAAGGACGATATTGTGCGCTGGCTGGATTCCAACGAGCCCGGGTTCTGCGAGTATTTTGCGGCGGGCTTCACCGTATTGGCGCGGGCGGCAGGCTATCCGGCCCGGGTGGTGGCGGGCTTTCATGGCGGCGTCTTGAATGGGTTTGAAAATTATTACATGGTGCGAAATTCCGATGCCCATGCCTGGGCGGAAATCTACGATGGGAAAGGCGCGTGGCTCCGGATGGATCCGACCCCGGGCGCGGCGGCCACTGCGGCGCAGAACACCGCGGCAGGAGCCCAGCGGGACCAGGACAGCAGTTGGTCGGCCCGCGTGGACAGTCTGCGCGTGCTCTGGTACCGGCGCATCGTCAATTTCGACTCGCGTGCGCAGGGGCAGATGCTCGAGCAGGCGAAGGCCTTCACCACGGACACGGGCACCGTGTTGCGGGCGCGTTTCGAGGAATTTTCCCGACGGTTGAAGGATTGGCTGACGCAGCCGTGGAGCGCGGCGCGGTTGGGCAGATCCGCCGCCGGGGGCATCGGCGTGGTGGCGCTGCTTTGGGCGCTGGGCTGGCTGGGCCAGGGGGCCTGGCAGCGCTGGCAACGGTGGCGCCGGCCGGATGAATTCGACCCCGTGCGGCGGACGGCGGGGCAATGGCTTGCCCGGCTAAGGGAACAGCCCGGTGAACAGAAGACAGCAGACGGAGGGCAGTCGCTGGTGGCGCTGGTCGGAGATTTGCGTCGGTTGCGCTATGGCCGTCGCGAGACCTGGCCGGAAGCGCGCGGGGTGTTCACGCGGGCCAAGCGGGCGCGGAAGGTGGGACGGTAGGGACGGAAGAGTTTAAACATACCATCGTTGTTTCTCCTGATAAAATGCGACGGCTTTGAAGATGGCAGCGGCAATCCCGGGCTCGCAGGACTGATTTTTACCGCGTTCGGCGGCACAGACCGTGATGAAATATAGTGGGCAACCCTTCACCCAGTTCGGATGGGTGTGTTCCAGCTTGGCGCGACGTGGCATGGGAGTCCGGCGCGGAGCGGAGTCCGCGCCCTACCCAAAGGCAAACCCGACCTTTACTGCACCTTGAAATTCACCGGCGGCGAATCGGGCGCGCGTTCGCTCTTTTCCTTCCACGTCTCGAGGATGGCCTTGATGATCGGGGAGGCGTAGGTGCCACCGTGGTAGCCCACGTCGGGCTCGGTGCCTTCCATCACCACGGCAATGGCAATCTGCGGATCTTCGAGCGGGGCGAAAGCCACCATCCAGGCGAGATCGATGCGGCCCTTTTGCGCCGTACCGGTCTTGGCGGCGGCGCGCACGCCTTCCACCTTGGCCAGTTTCGCCGTGCCGAATTCATAGCATTGCTCCAAGCCTTGCATGATTGCGTGGTAGTCCCCGGGTGAAAGGCCGATGGGCTCGGTGTGTTGCCGGGCGCGATTGGCGTCGTGGAGCAGGGTGGGTTTCGTCTCCGTCTCACCCCGGGCAAAGGATGCGACCATGCACGCGACCTGCAACGGGGTGACGAGCGTGTCGCCTTGGCCGATGGCGGTGTTGGCCGTGTCCCCGGGCATCCAACGTTCCTTCATGTTGGCGAGCTTCCAGGCGGGGCTGGCGACGTGGGGATTGGCAAACTCATAGGGCAGCTCGAGGCCGGTCTTGTGATCAAAGCCGAAGCGGTGGGCCTCGGCCGCGATCAGGTCCGGACCGGTGTCGAGGCCGAACTTGTAGAAAAACACATTGCAGGAAACGGTGATGGCCTTGACGAGATCGACCTCCCCGTGGCCGTATTTGGCGTCACAAGGAAACCGGCGGTTGCCGACCATGAAATAGCCCGGGCAGATGAGGCGGGAGATTCCCGGCTCGATGGCGCCACTCCGCAGACCGGCGGTGGAGGTGAGGATCTTGAATGTGGAACCCGGCGGATACTGGCCCTGAATGGCGCGGTTGAGCCAGACGCCTGATTTCTCCACGTCCACGCCCGGCGCGAGATTGGGCACGCGGGTGGCGAGGTCGTAGTCGGGTTTGGAGGCGAGCACGAGGACCTCGCCGGTCTTGATGTCGAGGGCGACGACGGCGCCGACGTGGTCCTCCATGGCAGTTTCCGCCGCGAGTTGCAGTTCCGCATCCAGGCTCGAGCTGATGTTGCGGCCCTGCACCGGCCGGCGTTGCTGCAGGCGCTTTTCGAAGGGCAGGTTGACCTTGTAACCGGCAGGATCGACGAGGTAGATCGCGCCCCCGGTCTCGCCCTGCAATTGTTCGTCGAAGACCTTTTCCAGACCGGCGCGGCCGACGGAGCCCTTCATCTTGAAAGTGAGCAGGTCTTCGCCCTCGAAGTCCTCCACCACCGGGTCGTTGTTGACGCCGGTATAGCCCAGGGTGTGCGCGGCGACGGAGTGATAGGGATAATCGCGGGTACTGGAGGTGTAGACCTGCAGGGGTGAGCTGACGGGCAGGCGCTCGATGAGTCGGGCATATTCCTCGGGGGCCAGATCGTCGAGCAGGACATAGGGCAGCAGCAGCGTCTGGGTAAAGTGCCGGTTGAGCTCGGTCGGGCGGATGGCTTCGCGGCGGCCGATAAGGGTGTTGACCCTGTCGAGGTAGCGCTGGGCGACGGCGGCGCGGGCGATGCGCGAGAGCTGGTTATCGTTGGGCCGATCGCGCGCTTCGGCGGCGGCGTAATTCTTTTCCACTTTGCGGTATTCGGCCCGGAATTCACTGCGCAACTCGGCGAGGTTGAGGACCACGGAGAAGCGCGGGCGGTTGCCGACGAGCACCTGGCCGTGGCGATCATAGATGTTGCCGCGCGGGCCGGGCACCACGACCCGGCGCAGGTTTTGCAGGCGCTCCCGTTCGCTATAGAGCGTGGTCTTGATCAGCTGCCGGTAGACCAAGCCACTGACCAGCAGCAGTAACAGTCCGGCCAACGCCGCGTGGAAGAGCAGCAGGCGCGGATTGCGGGCGGAATGGGTTTCGATGAGTCGGCTCACAGCGGCACCCGTCTTCCGGTCTCGGGGTGGATCGACACCAGCGCCATGGCGCGGTCCTGCAGGGCCAAAAACCACGGAGTGACCAGCAGGATGACAAGCTGTGAGGCGAAGAGGTCGACAAAGATGCGCAGCCACGCATCGGCCGGCCGGGGATTGGCGCCCACGAGCAGGAACGACAGGGCGATGTACAGGAAAAGATTGGCGAGCTGCGCGACCACGATGCCGAAAACCGCGCCTTCACGGGGAAAACGCTGCCGACCCGAGAGCAGGGTGGCGTGCACCAGCCCGAACAAAATGACGCTGGTGCCGAACGGCACGGGCATGGCGGCATCGAACAGCAGCCCGGTCAGGACGGTGGCGATGAGGCCGTGCCGCCGGTCGAGCCGCAGCGCCGCGTAGACCGCAAACAGCCCGCCCACGTAAAGGTGCACGGCATGCGGGGCCAGATAATTGTTGGCCAGCCCGACGAGCCACCACAGGAGCAGGTTGGCCAGGAAGATAATGAGCCAGCGGGGATCGGAGCGGCGCATGGTGATTACCCCCCCCGGCGCTGCGCGCCACGGCTCTCCAGAGGGGTTCTTCGCCTGCTTGAGTCCCCTCTCTGAAGCGGGGTGCCCAAAGGGCGGGGTGTGTCGGGTCGCTTGAGGAAAATCAGCATGTCACAGCTCCTCCGGATTCAGCGGCACGAGCACGGTAACCTCGGTGAGCGAGCCGATCCGCTCGTCGAGCTGGACTTCGCCGGACTTGAACAAACCATCGGGGCTGAGGTCGAGATTCGAGATGTCACCGATGGAAAGACCCGGGGGAAACACGCCGCCGAGCCCGGAGGTGACCAGGTGCCGGGTGGCGTTGCGGGCGGCGGTGAACTCGAGGGGCACGAATTCCACGGTCCCGCGCGGCGACTTGAAGGAATCGTTGAGCCCGCCCTGGTAGCTGACGGGGCGATTGTCACCGGAGATGCTCGCGGCGAGCCGGAAGGTCGGACTGGTGAGCAGATCAACGACGGCGGTGTACCGGTGGACTTCGGTGACCCGGCCGACCACGCCGCCGGAAAAAACCACCGGGGCGCCGACGGTAATGCCGTAATTCGCACCCTTCCGGATGACCAGGCGCTGCCACCAGCCGGAAAAATCGCGCTGCGCCACCCGGG
>JANMVS010000463.1:0-7458 GCA_031392885.1 Verrucomicrobiota bacterium | reverse complement strand
GGAATGGCTGCTCCTGCTCCTCAGCGCACCCAGCGCCGGACTGGCGGAAAAGACCCCTTCGCTGGCCGCCAGCGTCTTCGGCACCGGCTCCCTTGGTATCGCGCTCGTGCTGCCGCCACTGCTCGGACTCATGCTGTGCATCCCTTTCACCGCGACCCTCTATTTTCCCGCGTGGGCCGAGTCATCCGGCAACCGCGGCGGCGGCATCGAGGTCATGGGCCAACGACTGATTTTTTTCACCGGTTACCTGCTCGTGCTGGTGGCGGCCCTGGTGCCAGCCGGGCTGTGCGGCGGACTCACCGCTTTCATCCTCTACCAACTGGTTGGGCTCGTCCCGGCCGTGGTGACGACCGCGCTCGTGGTCAGTCTCATCATCGGCGTGGAGTTTGCCGCCGTGGTGTGGTGGCTGGGCGCGCGGTTTGATCGGTTCGATCTGTCGCAGGAAATGCCGCGTTGAAGCTTTGCTCCGCGCCAGCTCATTCATCCCATGACCCTCGCCCGGCTCACCACGATCGCAGTGCAGGTGGTGACGGCGGCCCAACGCCGGCTGCCCCCCACGGTGCGCGCCGCCGCGGCCGCGGTGCCGGTCTGCTACGAAGCCTGGCCCAATGACGCCCTGATCGCCGAGGGCTGTGAGGAGGATATCTTGGGCCTCTTTATCGGGCACGAACACCACGGCGAACTGGCCGAGGGGCAGCCCCTGCCTCCCCAGATCATGCTATTTCTGGAAAACATCTGGGATTTGGCCGAGGGGGACGAGACCGTCTACCGCGACGAGGTCCGGCTGACCTACCTGCATGAATTGGGTCATTACCTCGGCTGGGACGAGGAGGAGATCGCCCGCCGGGGCCTCGAATAGGGCGCAACCTTGGCCCGGCCGACCGGTCTTCCCTCTGCGCCCGGCGAAGTAGGGCTTTCATTTCCCGCCTGAATCTGCATATACGCGTCTTAGAAAACAGCTTTGCGCTTCGTCGGCGCAGACCCATTGTCCGCCCTATCACTATGAAGAAGTTCCTCACCACCATGCTCTGTGCCACCGCCCTCGCCGGCACGATGTCCGCCGCCAACGGCTTCAGCCGCGCGACTGTCGTTGCGCGCCTCGACAGCTGCGAAGCCATTTTGCAGGATATGCAGGGCAACTATAAGACCGCGATCCCCGCCGACATCCTCCGCCGCGCCAAGGGCATCGTCATCGTCAACCAGTTTCAAGCCGGGTTCATTTTCGGCCTCAAGGACGGTTACGCCATCGCGCTGGTCCGCCGCCCCAATGGTAAGTGGTCCGTGCCCGCCTTCCTCCGCGCCGGTGAACTCAGCTTCGGCCTCCAAGCCGGCGGTAAATCCATCAACGCCGTCTACATCCTGATGGACGACAGCACCGCCCGCCTCCTCTTCAAGTCCCGCCTGAATCTTGGCGCTGAGGCCAAGGCCGTCGCGGGTGTCCGCTCCGCTGAGCGGGAGCGAGTCACTTCCTCCCTCCAGCAGGAAGCCAACGTCTTCGTTTATTCCAGCACCGAGGGCCTCTATCTCGGGGCGGCGATCAAGACCGGCTACATGTCACCCCACGAGGAGGCCAACCGCCTTTTCTACAACAGCACCAACCGCCTGCCCGAGCTGCTCTTCAGCGACTGGGTCACGCCCCCGGCCGAGGCCCGCTTTCTGATGGATTATGTGACCCGCATCACGCAGTAAGCCGCCCCCCCGGCCTTTTCATCAACCCGCTGCAGCCCAGCGGGGGTTTTTGTGTCTGTTGTGATGGTCGCACCAAGCCTCCCGCTGAGCCGTGCGCACCACCGCGGCTCGTCGCGGCCGACTCGCCCTACCGCCGCTGCTCGCGCAGATACGTCACCAGCGCCGCCAGCACTTCCGCCGCCACCCGTTCTTGGGCCGCCACGCGCGCCGCCCCCGGCATTTCCACCAGACCGGAAATCACGGTCGCCTTCCCGCCGCGGTGACGGTGGCACAACGCCCACCAGGCGAGTGGCGTTTTGATCTGGTCCGCCGGACTCGGCTCGGCGTACCCGGTGGTCGCCACCGCAAGGTCCGCCCCAAACAAGGCGCACGCCCCCTGCGCCATCTCCACCGCCACACGCTGCGAGACGCTATTCACCCGCCGGGCATGGGCCCGATTCACGCCGAGATGCCGCACTTTCTGCGCCAGGGAATAGGCCGTGAGGCCGCCCAGAAAATAGCCCGATGCTCCCGATACCGCGCCAATCCGCGCTTGCACCTGTCCGCTGGTCAGGCTCTCCGCCACCGCCAGGGTGAGCCGGGGCTGACGCAACAACAGCGCCTTTAATTCGGTCTCGGGATTCATGTCGTCCAGCGTGGTTAAAGCGGCGCGGAAGAAAAGCCTGGTTTGCAGATCACCGGACTAATCGCCGGGCGAGTCTCGGCTTCGCGCTGTCGCCCGCATCAGGCGGACGCTCCTCGGGATAATCCTTTCCGGCTGCGCTGGCTGGTCCGTCCCTACTTACTTCAGCTCGAGTCCGACCGGACAGTGGTCACTCCCCATGATGTGAGGCTCGATCCACGCCCGCTTAAGTCGGGGCTTCAGTCCGGCCGATGCCAGGCAGTAATCGATTCGCCAACCGATGTTCCGCTCGCGCGCCCCGGCGCGGTAGGTCCACCAGCTGTAATGTCCCGGACCGGGCTCGAAATGCCGGAAGGTATCCAAGTAACCAGCCGCCAGAAAATCCCGGAAACCCGCGCGTTCCTGGTCGGAAAACCCCGGACTGCCCACGTTTTCCTTCGGCCGCGCCAGGTCGATTTCCTCGTGGGCGACGTTTAGATCGCCGCAGAACACGACGGGCTTTTTCTTTTCCAGTTTGCGCGCGTAGGCCAGCAGCGCACGATCCCACGCCTGGCGAAAGTCGATCCGGGCCAGCTCCGGCTGGGCGTTGGGCACGTAGACGCCGACCACGTAGCAGTCGTCGAACTCCACCGTAATCGCCCGGCCCTCGGCGTCGTGCGCCGGCGAACCCAGGCCCCTGGTCACCGCGATCGGCGGGCGGCGCAGGAAAAGCGCGGTGCCGCTGTAGCCCTTCTTCTCCGCGGCGTTCCAGTGCACCGCGTAGCCCTTCGGCCAGACGACGCCTGCGACATCGGCCGGCAGCGCCTTCACCTCCTGCAGGCAGATGACATCGGCCTGGGCCGCGGCCATCCAGTCGAGCAGACCCTTGCCGAGGGCGGCACGCACGCCGTTGACGTTCCAGGAGAGAAGTTTCATCCACTCAATTCCAGCAGGCAAGGATGGCGCCTTGCAGGGTGAACAACGCCAGTTCGTGCCCGACGTTGATGGCCTGCAGGCGCAGCGACCGCTGTTCCCACGTGCTGCCATTGAGCATCCGCATCCCGACGATAAACCCACCGACGAACAGGCCGAACTCCGCGCCCTTGAGCCAGTTTTCCGTGCCGTGCGATTTGAGCAGCACCGCCAGGCCGAAAGTTCCCAGCAGGGTAAAGGCGAAACCGGTGGCAAAAAACTTCGCCAGGCCCTTCGCGGCGATGGCTTTCATGGATTCCTCCGTAATTTTCATCTCGGCCTTCCAGGCATTGCCGAACAACGCGGAATACCACAGCCAACCGAGCATGAAACCGACGGCCGCGGTCACCGCGACCGCGAGATAATTCAGACTCATGATTGTGTGCATCATTGGATTAATGGGGTTGAGTGCCTGCGGGCAATTTGCCGCAATCCCAAGTCGGTTCAATCCACAATTGTCCGCCGGCATGCCGTCCTGCACCCTCGATCTCAAAACCATCCCCAACGCCCCGCGCGATGAGATCATCGGGTGGCTGGGCGAGGCCCTGAAAGTCAAGGTTCACGCCCCGGCCCTCGAGGGCCGGGCCAACGAAGCGCGGCAGGAGTTCCTGGCGGAAGAACTCGGTCTGCCCCGCCGTGCCGTCACCCTGATCCGCGGCGACAAGTCACGGCACAAGGTGGTACGAGTGGACGGCCTGACGCTGGCCGAGATCAAGACCCGACTCGGGCCGACCCTGTAGCGGCGGCTATGACCGCCGCTACAGTTGGTTCACGATGACACAGACCGCAGTTGCCTCTCCCGGCCGGCCGGCCAATTTTTCGCTCCCGCATGTCCGTCTTTCAGCACCTTCCGCTTGGTCAGCGCATCCCCGGCAGCCCGCACTCCGTCGCGTGCAGTCTGCCGACGCTGCGCGACATCGTGGGCTACGAGGAGGGCCGGCCCGAAACCACGCAGCACATCGCGTCGGGTTATCCGCGCTTCGTCGTGCATTCGCACGCCAAGCAACTTTGCGAGCTGCTACTCAAGCGGCCCGAACTCGCCGGCTGCTCCCTTTGGCTGGTCACCTCGCCCACGATGGCCGCCGCTCTCGCCGACCATCTTGGCCGCGCCGGCCCGGCTCAAGCCCGGCCCTTCACGCTCGAGGGCCTCGATGGGGTCGCCCATGCCGACACGTCCGCCCTCAACGCCCGCGGCAAGGTTTTCCTCCAGCATCTCGGCGGCTTCCTGTCCACGCGCGCCGCCGAAGATCATCTCGTGCGACTCGGCGCGCGGCCGGCCGCCGAACCGGAGATGCTTTTCCCCGGCGATGCCACCGCGGAAATCAAACGCGTCCTGCACCGCGCCTACGCCGGCGTGGACGACGACGATATTCTGCTCGCGCCCAGCGGCATGAACGCCCTGCACGCCGCCTTCCGCGCCATCAGCACGCTGCAAGCCGCGCGCGGCCGCACCGCCTGGGTCCAACTCGGCTGGCTCTACCTCGACAGCATCGCCCTGTTGAAGAAATTCACGCCCGACCCGGCCCGGGATTATTTACGCCAGGGTGCTGTGACCGACCTTCCCGGCTTGGAGCGTCTCTTCGCCGAGCACGGCCTGCGCATCGCCGGCATGATCATTGAGGCGCCGACTAACCCACTCATCCAGACCCCCGATGTCGCCGCGGTCGCGGCCCTCGCCCGGCGCCACGGCGTGAAGCTCATTCTCGATCCGGCGATCAGTTCGCCATTCAATGTCGACCTGCTGCCCCACGCCGACCTCGTCGCGCAAAGCCTCACCAAATACACCGCGCACGAAGGCGACGTCATCGCCGGCGCCGTGGTGGTCAACCCCACCAAACCCGACGCCGACGAACTCCGGCGGCTGGTCGGTGGTTATCTCGAACCGGTGCACGCGCGTGATCTCGCCCGTCTCGCCGCGCAGATCGGCGCGACCGAGGACTTCGTCGCCCGGATCAATGCCAGTACCTTACAGGTCGCCGCATTTCTCGAAGCCCATCCGGCGGTGGCGCAGGTCTGGTGGGCGCTCCAGCCCAGCACCCGGTCAAATTATCTGCAGGTCGCCCGTTCGCCCGAATCCGTGGGCAGCATGATCTCATTCACGCTGAAGGCGCCGATGGAGAAATTCTACGACCGCGTGCGGCTGCCCAAGGGCCCGAGCTTCGGCATGAGGACCACGCTGCTGTCGCCGTTCATTTACCTCGCCCACTACGATCTGGTGACGTCGGCGGCTGGCCGCGCCGAGCTCGCCGTCCACGGGCTTTCCCCCGATTTGCTCCGCCTCTCCGTGGGCACCGAGCCGGTCGAGGACATCCTCGCCTCCCTGGCCGAGGCGCTGACGGATTTGTAACGTAATACGTTACAAACCGGCCCCGGCGAGCTGGGGCGGCGGCAGGGTCTTGTGGTGGAAACGCCAGCCGAGCAGCAGGGCGGCGAAACCCAGGCCGGCGGCCAAGCCGGCCCACACCCCCACCGGGCCGGCGCCAAGCTGGAAGGCCAGCAGGTAGCCCCCCGGCAGCGCGATGACCCAGTAGGCGACGAAGGTAATCACCGTCGGCACCTTCACGTCGGTCAGGCCGCGCAGGGCGGCAGCACCGATAACCTGCGCCCCGTCGAACATCTGGAAAACCGAAGCCACGACCAGCAGGCGCGCCGCGAGGGCGACCACCACCGGATCGGGCGTGAACCCGCGGGCAAACCAACCGCCGGCGAGACTGAACCCCAACGCCGCGGCAGCCATGAAGGCCACGCCGGCTCCGAGCGAGCCGAACCCGATCGGCCGCAGCGTCTCCCGCCGGCCTTCGCCCACGCATTTGCCGATGCGCATCGAGGTCGCCAGGGCCAGCCCCAGCGGCACCATGAAGGTGAAACTCGCGCAGTTGATCGCGATCTGGTGCGCCGCCAGCGGCACCGTGCCGAGCCAGCCCATCATCAGGGCCGCCGCCGTGAACGCCCCCGCTTCAAACATCAGCTGGCCGGCGGCCGGAATGCCCAGGGAAAACATTTCCCGCAGCCGCCGCCGGTCCAGCGCCCCGCGCCAGCGCGCCGGCCACGCCGCCTGCAAATCACGATAATGGTGCAGCCAGATCCACAGCACTCCCACGGCCGCGACCCGTGAGATCAAGGTGGCGCAGCCGGAGCCCAGCAAGCCCAGCGCCGGAGCCCCCAGATGCCCCCAAATAAAGACCCAATTCAAAAAGGCGTTCAATCCCACGCCCAGCAATAATACCACCATCGCCGACCACGGATGCCCCATTGCTTCACTGTACTGGCGCAACACCTGGTAGAGCAGCACCGGGACCAGCGAAGCCGCGATGAGCACAAAAAATGGGCCGACTTCCGCGATCACCTCCGGCGGTTGCCCAAACCATGAAAGTCGGAGGGCCAGCCCCGCCATCAGCGCGGCCTCCAGTATGCCCGCACCGAGGCCAACCCACATCCCGTGCCGCAGATACTCGGCGCAATCAGCCGGTCGTTGCCCGCCATGCGCCCGCGCCACCAGCACCGCCACCGGTAGCAACAGGCCGATGCCCACGATGTAGAAAAGACCGAAGACCGCGGAGGTAAAAGAGGCCGCCGCCAGGGACACCACCCCCACCCGGCCGATCATGACGCTGTCCGTGATGCCCATGAGCATCTGGCTCATCTGGCTCACGATGATCGGCAAGGCCAGGGCCAGGGTCGGGCGCAGCTCGCGGCGCAGTTCGGAAAGTATAACCACCCCGTTACAAAGCACACCCGGCCGGTATCGGGCAACGTGTTTTCCAATTGTTCTTCCACCGCCGCCGGCCTTCGTGTTTTTGCATGAGCTACCTCGCCCCGGTGCGGGAAGTCAGCATTCTCATCGGCGCGTATCTCGGCGCGCCTGCTCAAGGAAGGTGACAGCCGACGCCGGCTCATCACGACCCTCGGCATGGTGGGTGGCGTCATTGCGCTGGCGCTGGGTTGAGCCCGGCCTAGATTGCCCGCATGAAATGTCTGGTCCGCTGGTTCGTAATTCTCCTGCTCGTGGGTGCGGCCGGTTGGTTTGGCTGGCGGCGATTCGGCACGACGCCCCCGCCGATCGACCTGACCAAACACGACGGCCAGACGATCGATTTCTCCAGCGGCCAGCCGGTGGTCAAGGATACAGCGGAGGACCGTGCAGCGTTGGAACTGGCCGCCCGGGAAATGGCGGAGGCGGCCCGGAGCGTCACGTT
>JANMVS010000162.1:0-5087 GCA_031392885.1 Verrucomicrobiota bacterium | reverse complement strand
CCGCGCGCAAATCCATCGCACCACTATCAGGCTCCCGGCCAGCCCGAGCACCCGGCGGGTGGCGGTTTCGCGTCGCCCGCCCCGCGCAAGTTCGGCGGCCTGTCGCGCGGCGGCTGGACCCGCCGGCCGTAGTTCATTCCGAGCCCTTTCGAACAACCCACTCCGTCGCTCTCGCGCCTCCACTCCAGAGGGGAACCAGACTGGTCCGAACCTTTCACTTTCAGAATGATAGCTGACGACATTCTGTTTGCTGGAGCCGCAGCGACCCCGCTGCTCGGAGCCCTGAGCTCGTCGAACGGGCTGCGGTTTGCGAGCGACCCACGGCGAGGTCGCCGTGGCTCCATGAAATATTCGGGCTGACTGGCGTGTGAATTAAATCCCCGCTGGAGAGGGATCTGGCGTCCGTCGCCTTGGCGAAGGATGAGGCCCAATGGGCGGGAGGGAGTAGACTGCGCCCGCGTTGGCCACTGCCCTTCACGCAAAATCCCGAGCCAAGAGTAACCCAATAGGTTACTCTTGGCTCGGGTAAGATTCCTTTTTCTGGCCGTGCCCTTGTGGCTTTTCATCGGAGCTGCGCTGTGCTTTGTTTTCTCCGTGCACCTTACCCACCTCGCCTGCACCGCCTGCGGCAAATCGCACGATGCCGCCGTGCCGCAGAACGTCTGCACCGCCTGCGGCAAGCCGCTCTACCCGCAATACGATCTCGCCGCCGCCGGCCGCACGCTGACCAAGGCCGCCCTGACCACCCGCGTGAAATCGCTCTGGCGTTACCGCGAGGTTCTGCCGGTGCGCTTCGATGCTGACATCGTCACCCTCGGCGAGGGCTTTACGCCCCTCCTGCCCGCTCCGCGGCTTGGCGGGAAGCACGGCCTCGCTAAACTTTTCATCAAGGTCGAGTCGCTCAACCCGACCCAGAGCTTCAAGGCCCGCGGCATGAGCACCGCCGTCTCGATGGCGAAGCAGTTCGGTCTGAAGAAACTCGCCGCCCCCTCCGCCGGCAACGCTGCCGGCGCCCTGGCCGCCTACGCCGCCCGCGCCGGCATCGAAGCGCATATTTTCATGCCGGTCGACACGCCCCAGGCCAATGTCATCGAGTGCCGCGAGATGGGCGCCCACGTCACGTTGATCAACGGCCTCATCACCGACTGCGGCGCGGAGGTCGCCAAGCGCAAGGGGGCGGAGGGCTGGTTCGAGCTGTCCACGCTCAAGGAACCCTACCGCGTCGAGGGCAAGAAAACCCTCGGCTATGAACTTGCCGAGCAACTCAACTGGACGTTGCCCGATGCGATCATCTATCCGACCGGGGGCGGCACGGGCCTCGTCGGCATGTGGAAGGCGTTCGACGAGCTGGAGCAGATGGGCTGGATCGGAGCCCAACGCCCGAAGATGTTTAGCGTGCAGGCCACCGGTTGCCAGCCGATCGTCCGCGCCTTTGCCGCCGGGGAGAAATTCGCCGCCGAGCATGTGGGCGCGCAAACGCGCGCTTCGGGCCTGCGCGTGCCCAAGGCCATCGGCGATTTCATCATGCTCGACATCCTGAGAAAATCCGGCGGCGGCGCGGTGGCCGTCACGGACGAGGAGATGATCGCCTCCACCCGCGAAGTCGGCAGTGCCGAGGGCCTGTTCGTCGCCCCGGAGGGCGCGGCCACGTACGCGGCACTGAAGCACCTGCTTGCCGCCGGCACGATCCGTCCCACCGAGTCCATCGTGCTCTTCAACACCGGGGCCGGGGTTAAGTATCTGGAATGTTTTACCGACCCTAAAAAACTCAAGTGAAACGCGGCGGGCGCGCCCGTTCGACTTTTGCTCAGGGCGGCCGGAGCCTGCCGAATGGCCGAAGAACGCAGAGGGAAAATCAAGTTGGTTGGTACTTTTTAGCCCAAACACCAAAAGCTTTTACACGAAGGCCGCAAAGAACGCAGAGACATTCCCGAACGGAGGTGAGCCTGAGTGATCTTGGCGTCCTTGGTGTAGAATGCAGCAGCTTGAGGCGATTGGGATTAAGCATGGTGATCCAATCCCCCGAAGGGCTTGCCGCAGCACGGTTGGAGGGTTTTCTCCTCGGCCCCGGACCGCCGCCCAATAAGCACGGCTTCATCCCCTCAGCCCCACGGCTTCTAGGATAATTTCGCCCCGGGTCCATCCTTCCGATGAAGCCGGCCGCCGGCTAGGTTGCTTTCATCCGACACTTCCTGTCGTCATGAACGCCATCGCCACCCGCAACTGTAATTCCAAATATGCCTGGTCCTTGATTGACCGGGCCGCCCCGCCCAAACGGCCGGCCGGGGAACGCGTGGCGGATTTTCTGGAGATTTATTCCAATTACGACGAGGCGACCGCCCAGGCGCAGGCGAGCCGGTGCATCAACTGCCCAAACCCTTCCTGTGTGCAGGCCTGCCCCCTGAACAACCGCATCCCCGAGTGGCTCGCCCTGACCGCGCAGGGTCGTTTTCTCGAGGCCGCGGAGGTCTCGCGGTCCACCCGCAACATGCCCGAGATCTGTTCGCGCGTCTGCCCGCAGGAGCGGCTCTGCGAAGGCTCGTGCATCCTCAACTCCCGCACCGACCCGGTCTCCATTGGCGCCCTGGAACGTTTCATCAACGAGTACGCCTTTGCCCACAATGCCGTCACTCCGGTTCAAGCCGTCCCCAATGGCCGCAAGGTCGCCGTGATCGGCTCCGGCCCCGGCGGTCTGACGTGCGCGGACGAACTCGCGCAACTCGGCTATCACGTCACCGTCCTCGAAGCGCAGCTCATTCCCGGCGGGCTCCTCGTCAACGGCATCCCCGCCTTCAAGCTGGAGAAATCCATCGTCGCGCGCCGCGTCGACTTGCTCGCGAAGCGCGGGGTGGAGTTCCGGCTCGGCGTCCGCGTCGGCTGGGACGTCTCCCTCGAGGCCCTGTTGCGCAGCCACGATGCCGTGTTCCTCGGGGTCGGGGCGCAGCAGACCAAGGCGTTGGACGTCCCGGGCGCACAGCTCACCGGCGTGGTGCAGGCCCTGCCCTTCCTGATTCAGAAAAATGTCGAACCCTGGCTCGGCCCCGGCGAACCCATCGATGTCACCGGCAAGCGCGTCGTCGTGCTCGGCGGCGGTGACACCGCGATGGACTGCCTGCGTACCGCCGTCCGCTCCGGGGCCTTATCCGCCGCCTGTCTTTACCGGCGCGATCTGGCCAACATGCCGGGCAGCCGCAAGGAATACGCCAACGCCCTCGAGGAAGGCGCGCAGTTTCAGTTTCTCGCCAACCCGGTGGAGTTGATCGGCAACGCCGCCGGCGCGATCACCGGCGTGCGCTGCGGGCAGATGGAACTCGGCGCCCCCGACGCCTCCGGCCGGCGCAAACCCCGCGCCGTGCCGCATTCCGGGTTTCTGGTCCCGGCGGACCTGGTGCTCGTCGCCTACGGCTTCGATCCGATGCCTTTCCCGGCCGGGAGTGATTTCCGCCGCGTGGCCACCAATGACTGGGGTGGCATGATCATCGATCAAAACCAGATGACGAGCGTGCCGGGCGTGTTTGCCGGCGGCGATTCCACGCGCGGCCCAAGCCTCGTCGTGCATGCCGTGCGGGATGCGCGCCGGGCCGCCCAAGGCATTCATCGCCATCTTTCCACCGGCAAGTTGGCGTAATACCAACGCCCCTAATGATCCTAAATTCCGCAGATCGATCTCGTCACAGAGATCACAGAGTTAGGAAGGAGTGCAGGGAGAAATACATACGGTGTGGTGATCCCCGAATTTATAATCACCTGCTGGGTGCTGGTGCCTTTGGGCGATTTTTTGAGGCATATCTCTGTGCGCTCTGTGCTTACCTCCGTGTACTCTGTGTCCAATTGCATTTTCCGGGATGATCTAGACTTTGGTCGCGACTGCTCCCGGTAGGGCGCATCCTCCGGATAAGCCGTGGGGCCGGAGCGGCTCGTCGTGACGACTCGCCCTACCCATAGTCCGGATATCACGGGAGCTTGTATCACCCTAAAAAATGCAGTTGAAACCACGGATTTCACGGAAGGCACGGATGATCAATTCGATCTGAACTTTTGGGTTCTCCCCCAGGAGGTGAATGAATTTGAAGCGATATTTTCCTGTAAATATCTGCATTCGTGTAATCAGTGGAATCCGTGCTTAAAATGGACTGCTGAAATTAGGATCACACGAAAATTCGCCGCTAAGCGCACACCTGAGGGAGCAAGGCTACGCGCGACTATGACGGCGACGCCGTAAAACGAGCAGGAAGAGACCGGTGCCGAGGAGGGCGTAGGTGCTGGGCTCCGGGACCGCGATCGTGATCGAATTGGTCAGGTAAAAAATTTGCATCGTGTACGGGGTCGCGGCGAACATCGCGGTGAAATAGTCCCCTGAGTTCGGCAGCCCGGCGAAACGCCCGGTGATGCCGGTCCCGCCCGAGGCAATGTTCAGGATCGTGTAGGTCGTGCCCGGCGTCGGCACGGAGAGCAGGCTGAGGCTCAGATTCAGCAGGCCCGACCCGATGTCGACGACACTGGTCGGAGTCTGGAAGATCAACCGGTCCGAAGTCGCCCCGTTGATTTCGATGTTGAGCGTGGAGGCGGCCGTGACCGCGAAAGCGCTGCTGATGAAGGTGAGGTTGCCGACGGAGGAAATGCCAGGGTCGAGCGTGCCGCCCGCCATGGTCAGGTTGCCATTGATGTTGCCATTGCCGCTGATCACGCCGGTGGCGCCATTGCTCAGCGCGTTGCCCGTGACCTGCAGGGTGCCGCTGTTCTGCGCGTTGAGGATACCTTGGTTGATCAGGCTGTGCAGGTAGATGTACGTGCCGGCGCCGGTCGCCGTGATCGTGCCGCCGGCCGCGTTCGTCGTGGTCTCACCCGTGTAATAGCCGAAGTACAGGCTGGAACCGGCGCTGGTGGTGATCGTACCGCCACTCGCGTTAGTTGCAGTCGGAGCATAGAAGTAACCTGTCCCGGATGTCTGGTTGAACGCCCCTTGGTTTATGATCGTCGAGCCCGTCGTGCCGTATAAATAGATGTCACCCGTCAGCGAGGTCGTGCTGCCCAACGTGAGCGAATATGCCCCGTTAAGGTAGATCTGGCCATAGGCGCCGGCCGAA
>JANMVS010000158.1:0-13935 GCA_031392885.1 Verrucomicrobiota bacterium | reverse complement strand
TTCGCCCAGACCGCCACCACCCCCGCCGCCAGTGAAGTGGTTGAGCTCTCGCCCTTCACCGTCACCGCGGAACCGAACCGCGGCTACACCGCCTCCGAGACCATGACCGGCAGCCGGATAAAAACCCAGATCATTGATCTGCCCTACACGGTCAACGTCATGACCAGCGAGTTCCTCGAGGACTTCGGCATTTTCGAGCTATCCGACAATGTGACCCATATCAGCGGCTTCACCGGTCTGGATGTCGGCGGCAATTTCATCCTGCGGGGTTTTACCTCGAACAACCAACTCCGCGACGGTTTCTTCCGCCTCGGTCGCTACGGCACGAGCAACATCGATCGCATTGAAATCATCAAGGGTTCCAGCGCCGCGATCTACGGCCGCACCTCGCCCGGCGGCATGATGAACATGATTTCCAAGATGCCCAAGAATGTCGCCAGTCAGAAGCTCAGCTTCAACTACGGCGATTACGGCACGCAGCGTGTCACCCTCGAGGCCACCGGCCCGTTCTTCCAAAGCAAGCTCGGCAAGACCAACTACCTCCTCGCCGCCAGCTATTATCAGCGAGACTTCGGCGCGGACTGGACCCTTGCCCGCAACAACGAATACTACTTCGCCCTCGATCACACGTTCAAGGACGGGTCAAAATTCACCCTGCTGACTGAATACTTCAAGCAGGAGCGCCACTCCCCGCTGGCTGGGGCCCCGGTCATCATCGACAAGAAAGGAACCGGCACCGGCACCACCCTCGATGCCGACGACCGGGCCATCGGCTATGCGCTTAATCTCGGCAAAGTCAGCGCCTACGGTCCGAACAGTCATCTTAACCGCGGCAACAAGTCCTATACCGCCATCTACGAGAAAACTCTCAACTCCGTCTTCAGCGCCCGCGTCTCTGGTAACGTGTACAATGCCCTTCGCGAAGACTACAATCAGAACACCAACTGGGGTAACATTCTGATCAACAAAGCGAACCCCGTCGCGCCCTTTTCCCAGCGCGGGGCGACGCCCAATTGGGGCCGGATTTTCGAGGACGGCGGCTCCGCCCAGGCCGACCTGCTGGCCCACTATTGGACCAATAACCATAAACTGGAGCACCGCACCTTGCTGACGTTCGATTTCAATGACTACTACCGCTGGGATCCGACAATCAACTACGCCGCCGCCACCAATCCCGATATCGGCGCGTGGAATCTGGTGCGCAGTGTCCCGGTTGATGCGAACTATAATCCCGTCGGGCCCATCGCCTATTTCACCAAAAACCACGACCCGGTGAACGGCTTGGTGTCCACCCGCAAGATGCACCGGCGCATCACCCTGTTTGGTGGTCTCCTGCGCCAGCAAACCGCCTTGTTCGACGGTCGGCTGCTCGCCTACACCGGAGTTCGCTTCGACTCCATCCGCTGGCGGCACCATGATTACCTCACCGCCGCATCCTCCTTCACTCCCTTTATCCCAACTTATCAGGTCGGTGATTTGATCGATAAGAAGCTCACGCAGGCCAAGCCCAATTTGGGCGTCAACTACAAGATTAAGGAAAACTTCCGGGTTTTCGCCAACTACAGCCAAAGCTACTTCCTCTCCCAGGGTGACAACCCGGTCGAGATTGCCGATCCGACCTTCAAGGGGGAAATCGCCGCGGGCTGGGACTACGGCTTCAAGGGTTCACTCTTGAACAATCGCCTCTCGTACACGTTGAGCGGCTTCTACATCAACCGGCAAAACGTCAGTGTCGCCGATGTCGACCCGGTCACCGGACTAACCGTCCAGCGGCGCGACGGCGACCAGCTGGTCCGCGGCTACGAACTCGACCTGAACTGGAACATCTCGGATGAGCTTTCCTTCCTGGGCAGCTACGGCAACGTCCGCTCCATTTACACCGACTTCGGATCCGCCAACCCGCAGGCCATCGGTCGCAAGGTGCAATACGTCGCCCCGTATAATGGCAGCCTTTCGCTCAAGTATACTCCGAGCCACGGTCGGTTGAAGGGCTTCTCCGCCAATGTCGGCGTCACCTTCGTCGGTGAAATTCCCACCGAAACACCGATTGCCGGCGACACGGTCACCGGTCCGGTCGGCGCCCGCGTTGTCAGTTTCTCATCCGGCCAATGGGCCCTCACGGTCCCCGCTTATCATCTCTGGAGCCTGGGCGTTCGCTATACCACCCAGGGCAAATCGAAGATTTCCCATACGTTCGCGCTCAACGTGAATAACGCCTTCGACAAGCAATTCATCCGTGCCGGCACCAGCACGGCCACCCGCATCCTGCAGGGCGATGATCGTGCGGTCTTCTTCAGCTATACCCTCAGCCACAAGGGCCCCACCTTTTGAACCCTTCCGGACTTTCACTTCCCACCTCAGAGGTGGGGTTAGGTTAACGAGAGGCCCGATCCCAGGGGTGGGCTCGGGCCTCACTTTTTACCCCGGATAATTCACATGAGATCTGGAAACCCTTCAGCAAATATCCGTTTTCTCGACGCTGAGTCGAGAAATGCGACTTTGTCGCGGCTAACCCCGACAAAGTCGGCCCTACAGGGCGAACAACTCACACCTCAGAGGGTGATTTGTTCGGGTTAATATGCCCGCCATTTCAAATCACCTCGGTAGGGGCCGTTGCCCCCAACGGCCCTCAGGAAGCACGTTGGCCGCTGAGGATGACCGTCGAGGTTTGCCCGGGCAGGCCGTCAGCTTGGTGGAACGGGGCCTCCGGACGCGTTTCTCCTGCCCGCATCGAATCCAACCCGTCCTGAGGCCGGGTTCCACCGTTCAGGACAGACCATTCCTGAGCAGACCGATTGCTCAACGCGTAGGAAACAGCTCTCGCTGCCTCGCCGGCCGCAAGTTATCCGCGGCCTTCATCGCGGTCATGCTCCTCGGCCCACCGGCCCACCTGCCGGCCGCGGATTCCACCCCGCCCGTTCGGTTCGCCGACAACTTCTCACCCAATCTCGCCCAATGGTCGGTCGAGCAAATGCCGGGCGGCCGCGTCGAAATTCACGACGGCGCGTTGGTCATCGAGGACGCCGGCGGCACGACCGGGTGGTTCCGGCCGCGCCTGACTGCTCCCGTTGAGATCACCTACTACGTGGGCTACGGCGGCAACAACAACACGACCACCCGCTTTCGCCGCTATGATGGGACCAGCGAGCGTCCGCTCCTCCCGGCGCACGATCGGCATGCCCCGGATCTCCTGCTCAAGGCAAACCACGTCTGCCAAATCAAGCTCATCGCCCGAAACGGCACGGCGGAATTTTGGCGGGACGGGGAATTGATTTTCTCCCATGCCGATCCCTCGCCCCTGACCTCGGGCTATTTCGCCTTTCGTACTGTGCGGAGCCACCTCGTGATCCGGAATTTCCGCGTCCAATCCGCGGCGCCCGCCCCCTGATCAATATCCGCACGGCTTTGAACAATAAATGAAGAGCCCATCCGCCGCGAGCCGAGCACACTAGGGCAGATTCCTAAAATACTTAATTCCGCAGAAGGATTGGCCGATAAAACACAACGCTTTTCCCCTCCACCCAAACCATGAAAATGAAAACGATCCTCACTCGCGCGGCGCTCGTCGCTGTCGCTGCGCTGATGTTTTCCCCCGCCGGACGCGCCCAAACGGCGCCCCCCGCCCCCAGTCCCACGCCCACGGAGGAAATCATCGAGCTTTCGCCGTTCACGGTCACGGCCGGCAAGGGCTGGTCCGCCAACGACACCCTCTCCGCCAACCGCACCAAGCAGAACCTGAAGGACGTGCCGGTGAACATCGACGCCATCACCGCGGACTTCATGGATGATCTCAGCCTGCGCATGGCCGACGACGTGGCGGGGTTTGTCGCCAACGTCTATGCCGCGCCCATCATGGAAAACGACAATGAGAAGGGCAATTTTGCGTTCCGCGGCCTCAGTCAGACCAACAATGTCAGCCGGAATTATTTCCGGTGGTACATCCCCTCCGACACCTACAACATCGAGCGGCTGGACTTCGGCAAGGGCTCCAACTCGCTGATCTTTGGCGAGGTCGAACCCGGCGGCAACGGCGCCGCCTTCACCAAGCGTCCGCTGATGAAAACCTTCGGCTCGGCCACCGCCATCCGGAAAAGCGAGGGGGCCTACCGCTACCAATTCGACTACAACTGGAAACTCCGCGAGGGCCTCGCCTTCCGCTTCAATGCGGTCCGCCGGCAGGACAAGACCTTCCAGGATGCTTCCGCCTACAAGTTCGAGGGCCAGACCATCGCCGCGCTGTGGCAGCCGTTCAAGAAGACCTCGATCCGCCTGGAGTTTGAGAAAGGCGATTACGACAGCGGCCGGGGCTTGGCCGGCATCAATCTCCTCGAGCAATCCGCCAAGGGCCTCGGCTTCGACAATACGGCCACCTTCTACACCTCGGACGGGGTCTGGATCGACGTCGCCGCGCTGGCCAGCATCAATCGCGGCTCGAGCAATGGCGCCACGGGCGGCGATCCGACCTTGGTCGAGGGCCGGTTCCTCGACGTGACGATGCGCAACGCCGCCGGCGCCATCGTCGGCACCAAACGCTTCAACGGCTATCCGAAGAGCTACAATATCCGCGGGTCCTTCGACAACCACTCGCGGCCCTTCCACACCTTCTCCGCCACCGTCGAGCAAACCCTCGGCCCGGTGAACTTCGAGTTCGCCTACAACTACCAGTACCAGTCCGAGGAGCGGAACGACAACTTCTTCGGCGGCACGACGGCGGACATCGGGGTCGACGTCAATGGCCGGCCGTACATTGACTCGTCGCTCGACCGGAAATACTTCGCGAATGCGGTCCATGCCCTGCGCAGCACCGCCGTCTACAAATTCGATAAATTCAAATGGATGGAGCAGCTCTTCGTCGGCAGCTGGGAATACCGCGAGGACCAGACCCTCAACTTCCGGACGCAATGGTTCAATATCGCGAAGCTTGAGGCGGGCACCGCCACCACGATCAATACCACCAGTGATCGCGGCCGGCTCCGGATTTATCTCGACGACCCGGCCTTCTACTCCCGCGCGTTGTTCGACCGCATGAGTCCCGCGGTTCTGCCGACCACCCCCACGGTGCACATGGTGCCCCTGCATTATTTTGCCTCGGGCTCGTCCGCCGCCGATGGCACGGCGTGGCGGCAGGCTTACGCCGCTTCCCTGTCGGCCAGCGGTCGGTATTTCGGCGGCCGGTTGCAGTCGCTGGTCGGCGCCCGCCGGGACTATGGCCGCACCTACGACTACCAGGCCATCCGGAAGGAAGGGAAATACAACGAGGACATCAACCCCCCCAGCAAGAGCGACGCCCTGCCCGGTGAGTATCTCGAGGACCAGAACCTGCACCTGTCGAACACCAGTTATACCGGTGGGCTCACCTACGCACTCACCAAGGACGTCAACCTCTACAGCGTCTACTCGGAGTCGTTCCGCTTCCAGGCGGTCCGGACCTTTGACCGCGTGCCCATTGGCCCGATCGCCGGGGTCACGAAGGAGATCGGCCTCAAGGGAAGTCTCTTCAACAATCGCGCCACCGTCACCCTCGGAGTGTTCCAGATCGACCGTCAGAATGTCGTGCTGACCTGGAACAACGTCATCAGTTTCACCGACACGAATACGGAGGACTTGATGAACCCGAACAATGTCCTGCCCGGCGATCCCGGCTACAAATTTCGCGAGCCCGGCACGGCCAGCGCCTCGCGCAACTACACGGCCGTCGAACGCTCGAAGGGTTTCGACGTGACGATGATGTTGCGGCCGGTGAAAGGCCTGCAAGTGCGGCTCACGCTTGGCCGGGCCGACGTGGCCAGCACCCCGAACCTGGCTTCGTTCCGCGCCTACTACGACGCCGCGGTCAAGCGTCCCGACGAAAGCGCGACCATGCTCGCGACCGCCAAATTGCTCCTCGATACCCTGGATGTTCCCGCCAATGCCCTGGGCGCCCGTGCCGCCCTGTGGTCGGCCAGTTGGGTGGCCGACTACTCCTTCGCCCGCGAATCCTGGAAGCCGCTGCAAGGCCTCCGCGTCGGCGTCAACGGAGTCTGGCGCGACGATTACCTGATTGCCGTCCGCAACGGCCAGAAATTGCGCGGTGGCTCCACGCATCTGGTGAACGCCTACGTGATGCGCGACCAGAAAATCTGGGGCCAGCAGGTGCGCCTCCGCGCCGGGGTCAAAAACATCACGGATCTGGAGAACGGCGATATCCGCAAGACCGGCTTTACCACCATGGCCAACGGCTCCATTGTCTATAAATACTCGTACGTCATGCCGCCCCAATACGAGATGGAAGCGACGATCAAATTCTAGCCCCGGCCAATCCCGATCCCTATGAAATCACTCCTCCCCCTATTCCGCCTGGGCTGCCTGCTCAGTCTTCTCACCCCGGTATTGGCCGCGACCGGCCCGGCGCCGAAGCGTCCCAACATCCTGTTCATCGCCGTCGACGACCTGCGGCCCGAATTCGGCGCGTACGGCTTCGATTACATCAAGAGCCCCAATCTCGATCGCCTGGCCAAATCCGGCCTCACCTTCAACCGCGCCTACTGCCAGCAAGCCGTCTGCTCCCCGACGCGCACCAGTCTGCTGACCGGCGCGCGTCCCGACACCACGCAGGTCTGGGATCTCGTCACGCATTTCCGCAAGGCGATCCCCAACGTCGTGACCCTCGGCCAGCACTTCAAAAACAACGGCTACTTCGTGCAGGGCATGGGCAAGATCTATCATGGCGGCTATGATGATGCCCCCTCGTGGTCCGTGCCGTGGGGAACCCCCAAGGCCGTGGCTTATGGGTTGCCGGAAAATCTCGTGCTCAATCAGCGCCAATTCGAGGTCGAACCCGACGATGAGGGCCCGAAAAAGAAGAAGCTGAAGAACGCCCAGGTGCCGAATGCCTCGGATGGCACGGCCTCCTCCAAGTTCAACTCGCGCGGCCCCGCCTTCGAGGGCGCCGACGTGCCGGACAATACGTTTCAGGACGGCAAAGTGGCCGAGCTGGCCATCACCACGCTGCAGGCGCTGAGCCAGAAGCCGGAACCTTTCTTCCTCGCCCTGGGTTTCATCAAGCCGCACCTGCCCTTCGTTTCGCCGAAGAAATACTGGGACCTCTACGACCCGGCCAAGATCGAACTCGCGCCGAATAAATTCCGCCCAAAGAACGCGCCTGACTACGCCATTGTGGCCGGCCAGGAGATGCGCGCCTATTACGGGATACCGCAGGGTTCGATCCCCGACGATCTCGCCCGCCAGTTGAAGCACGGCTATTACGCCGCGATCAGTTACATGGACGCGCAGGTCGGCAAGGTGCTGGCTGAGCTCGACCGCCTCGGTCTCCGCGAGAACACCATCGTCATCCTGTGGGGCGACCACGGCTGGAAACTCGGCGAGCACGACGCCTGGTGCAAACACACCAACTCGGAGAACGACACCAACGCTCCGTTGATCCTCTCTGTCCCCGGCATGAAAAACGCCGGTGTGCGCACGAACGCCCTCGTCGAGTTCGTCGATGTCTACCCAACGCTCTCGGAACTGGCCGGGCTGCCGCTGCCCGGTCATCTCGAAGGCACGAGTTTCAAGCCCCTGCTCGCCGACCCGACCCGGCCGTGGAAATCGGCGGCCTTCAGCCAATACCCCCGCAAAGGCGGCAAGACCACCAGCGGCGAACTGATGGGGTATTCCATGCGCACCGAGCGCTATCGTCTCACCGTCTGGGTCGACCGGAAGGATCACGCGCAAATCGACGCCATCGAGCTCTACGATCACCAAAACGATCCGATGGAAAATACCAGCATCGCGAAAGAGCCGGCCAACACCGAGCTCGTCAAGCAGTTGATGGCGCAGTGGCGCAAGGGCTGGCAGGGGGCGAAGCCGCCTTCGTCATGAAATTCCCGGGAAATCTGAGCATCGCGTCCCATGAACAGTCCCATGACACCCAACGTCATCAATCGGCCCGAACCCACAGGCACTGAGGCCAGTGGCTACCGTGAATCGATCCCGGTAGCGGCAGGCGGCCCTGCCTGCCGGGTTTCAGCCGATCAGCCCCAATGAAAGTCCACTCGACAATTCGCGGTCTTATCAGCGCCTTGCTGTTGCCCGGCTGCATTCTCGCCGCGGCCGAGCCCACCCAAACGCTCACCGCCGGCGCGACCTCGCCTGCAGTGGCGCCACCCCGCGTTTTTTTATGGGATGCGTCCACCCTGCTCGCCGCGCGCGCGAGCCTGGCCCGGGGCGGGACGTCCCTGCAACCCGCCCTCGCCAAACTGCGCGCCGACGCCGAACATGCGCTGCACCTAAAATCACCCTCCGTCCTGGACAAACCCCAGACCGCCGCCAGTGGCGACAAGCATGATTACTTCAGCTACGGGCCCTACTGGTGGCCGGATCCGGCGAAACCCGGCGGCCTGCCTTACATCCGCCGGGACGGTGAAGTGAACCCAACCAGCCGGAAAGACACCGATGATGTCGGCTTCAGCAAACTGGGTGAAGCGATCGAAACCCTCGGCCTCGCCTATTGGTTCACGGGCGACGAGCGTTACGCGCAACAAGCCGCCCGACTCGTTCGCGTTTGGTTCCTCGATCCGGCCACGCGGATGAACCCCAACCTCCAGCACGCCCAGGCCATTCCCGGCATCACTGTCGGGCGCGGGATTGGGATCATCGAATTTCGTCGCCTGACCACCATCAACGAATCTCTGGCCCTGCTGGCCGGTTCACCCGCGTGGACCGCTGGCGACCGTGCCGCCCTCGACACCTGGCTGACCGCCTTCCATGGCTGGCTCACCACCAGCGCCAACGGCCGCGACGAACACGGTGAACGCAACAACCACGGCACGTGGTACGACTTTCAGTCCGCCCACCTCGCCCTTGTCCTGGGCCGTCCGGACGACGCCAGGAAAGTACTGACCGAAGGGCTCACCCGGCGCGTGGCCCACCAGATCCAGCCCGACGGCGCCCAGCCGCTGGAACTCGCCCGCACGAAGTCGCTCGATTACTCGCTCTTCAATCTCGATGCGCTCTTTGCCTGCGCCACCCTGGCGGATCGCCTGGGGCTGGATTGGTGGAACTACGCCACCCCCGACGGCCGGAGCCTGCGCGCCGCCCTCGCCTATCTCGCGCCCTACGTTGACCCCGCGAAACCCTGGCCCCAGCAGGATCTCCACGCGGCCGACCGGACCCGCCTGGTTGACTCGCTCGATCAATTTTTGCGTCACCGCGATGATGCCGACTTCCGCGAACTCTATGCGCACTTCGCTGGCACCGCGGCGGCGGATGCGCGCTGGCGGTTGGTCCGCCACCAACCCCTGAAGGCGAAGCCACCGACCGCAGGTGCGGCAAAAACGCCGGCCGCCAAGGAAGAGACGCCGCTCGCCCTGCCGCCGGCAGGTGCGGCCGCCTCGATCGCGCCACCGCTGTCGGACGTCATCCGCGACGCCTTCGCCACCTCGGCCAGGCAATACGAGTGGATGCTCGTCCACCAGCCGCTCGATGGGAAAATGCCGCGCACCTTCGAGCACGGGAAACTTGTCACCGTCATTGCCAAGGACTGGACCGTCGGCTTTTTCCCCGGCTCGCTCTGGTATTTGTTTGAGGCCACTGGCGAAGTGAAATGGCGCACCGCCGCCGCGCGTTACACCGCGCTCCTCGAGTCAGAGCAGCACAACACGGGCTCGCACGACGTCGGGTTTATCCTCAATTGCAGCTACGGGAATGGCTACCGTTTGACGGGCGAGGCCGCCTACCGCCCGATTTTGTTGCAGGGCGCCGCGTCGCTCAGCACCCGCTTCAATCCCACGGTCGGCTGCATCAAGTCCTGGGATCGCGACCCCCAGATGTACACCTATGCCGTGATCATCGACAACGTGATGAACCTCGAGCTGCTGCTCTGGGCGGCGGCGCACGGCGGTCCGCCCCAAGCCCGCGCGATCGCCCGCGCCCATGCGGACACGACCCTGCAGAATCACTTCCGCCCCGATGGCAGCAGTTTTCATGTGGTGGATTATGATCCCGCGACCGGCCGCGTGCTCCGGCGCATCACCCATCAGGGCGCCGCCGATGCTTCGGCCTGGGCCCGCGGCCAGGCCTGGGGCCTCTACGCCTATAGCATGCTGTATCGGGAAACCCGGGAAAGCCGCTACCTCGCGCACGCCGAGAAGATCGCGGCGTTTATCCTGAACCATCCCCGGATGCCTGCGGACAAGATTCCCTACTGGGATTTCGACGCGCCCGGCCAGCCCGACGCAACCCGCGACGCCTCCGCCGCGGCCATCATGAGCTCGGCCCTCTTCGAACTCGCGGGTTTCACCGCCGACCCGAAGGCTGCCACTCGTTACGCCGCCTTCGCCGAAGCCCAGCTGCGCAGTCTCGCTTCCCCCGCGTATCTGGCCGAACCCGGCACAAACGGCGGGTTCCTGCTCAAACATTGCACGGGCAACATGCCGAAGAGCAGTGAAGTGGATACCCCGCTGAACTACGCCGATTATTATTTCCTCGAAGCCTTGCACCGCGCGAAGGCGCATCTGCCGCGGTAGGGCGCGACCACTGGGCGCGCCGTCAGGACTTTGGGGTAGGGGCCGTTACCCTCAACGGCCCTCGGCGCGCGCAGCCGGCCGCACGGCTCGTCGGGGACGACTCGCCCTGCCCATCGTCCGGATCGCTCAGCCGGACTCATGCAATCGGAGGTCACCACCAAAAACACGAAAGACACGAAAGGAATACCTTCAGAAGGAATTTTGAACCATTCCGGACTTCACTGTTCAGTGTAACCACTCCTTCCCTCGTTTTCTCCGAACTTCAACATTTTGTGTGTTTCGTGGTGAAATTCATCGCATTGCTCCGGCCGATGCGATGCACCCGCCGCCGCCCCTACTGCGTCACCCGCATCACCTGCAAGGCCCCTGCATGCTCCGGCTCCTGGTGGAGCGCCCGCTGCGCTGCCTCCCGCGCCCCGGCTTTGTCTCCGGTGCGCACTAGCACCGTTGCCAGCGCATAGGGATAATCCACCGTCGTCGGCGCGAGCAACTCCGCCTTGCTCAGCGCTTCGATCGCGGCCGGCAGACGCTCGCCCTGCGCGAGCAACAGCCCGAGATTGTACCACGCGCGGTCCAGCTTCGGATCGCGCGTGACCGCCAGCTTGAAGGAATTCTCCGCCTCCGGCATCCGGCCCGCCTCGGCATAAGCCAGTCCGGCCCGCAGCGCCGGGGCCCCGTCGTGCAGCGATAATTCCGCCGCCCGATAGAACTTGGCGCCCGCTTCGACCGGACGGCCGAGCGCGGCCAGCACCATTCCGTGCGAGTCATGGATGCCGGGGGAATACGGATCCCATTCCGCCGCGCGGGCCATCTGCGCCTCGGCCTCCGCCAACCGTCCGCGATTGGCCAAGTCCTGCCCGAGACGTAACCGGCCCGACGGCTGATCGAGCGCCAACGCCAGATACGCATCCAGTTCCTTGCGGGCGGGCGCGGCGGCGGCCAGTTCCGCGGACAGCGCCCACGCGGCGTCGAGTCGCACCAGTCGCACGGGATCTTTGAGCAAGGGAGTCAGGACAGTGGACGCGTTAGGGAAACCGCCGATCAGGCGCACCGCCGCCGCGCGTTCCAGCGGATCCTTGGCCGACAGTGATTCGCGGGCCGCACCTTGCACCGCCGGATCGCCGGCCAGCGGCGCCAACAATTCCAGGTAAGTGGCGCGCCAGGCGGGAATGTCCTCCGCCTTGAGCAAGGCCAGCAGGGCCGCCGCCGCGGGCCGGCCATTTTGGCCCGCCGAGACCACCCGCGCCCGGAGCCGCTGCCGGGAGTCGAGCTTGGAGCCATACCACTCATCGGCCTTGGCGATACTCCACCCCACCGGTTTGTCGGCATGGCATTTGCTGCAGGCGTTCGGGATGCCGAGTTCCTTCGTCAGCAGCGGATCGGGCTTGAGCCAGCCGTGATCGTGGCGCGGGGCGCGCCGCATGTAATTCGTCGTGGGCATGTGGCAGGCCACGCAGGCATTGCCCGCGCTGCCCTCGGCATGGTGGGAATGCGCCACCGGATCAATCGGCACCGCCCGTTTGCCGTTCGGCTGCTCCCGGCCGGGGGCGGCATGGCACTGCAGGCAGAGCAGGTTATTGGCGGTGGGCAAAATTGGCTTGTTCGTGTGCGGATCGTGGCAATCGAGGCAGGTCACACCGGCCTGCCCCATGCGACTGAGCAGCACGGACGTCCAATTGAAATCCTCGTCCTGCTGCTGCCCGTCTGGATAAAACACCGCGGGTTCGACCGGCAAGGTGACCCGGTAGTGATCGGGGTAATTGTCACCGGGCTGGAAATCCTGGGTGAGCGCCTCGCCGCGGGCGTGGCAGGGCGCGCAGGTCTGCATCATCTTTTGCCGGTCGCCGTGAAAGGGCGCGGGGGATTTCTCCTTGAGGGCATCCTGGGCCCCGTGGCCTGGTTTGGTCGGCCCATGACACTGGATGCAGCCGACGCCGTGCTCCACCCAAGTTGAATGATAAGTGTCGGTCGCAATCTCGTAGTTTTTTTGAAAACCTGTCAGGTGGCACTGCGCGCACATCGAATTCCAATTCATGCCCCGGCGGGTCCAATGACCCCACTCGCCTTCCCGCCGGCCCTCCGGGCCAAAGACATTGAACCATTCCTGCTTCGCGACGTCGTAGGCCAGCTCGTGCGGCTGCCAACGTCCGCCCGGTGCCGGCAGCAGGGGTTGCCACAGCGGTCGGTGGCCCAGCATCAGCTCCGGCGCCGTGCCGGGACCAACCCCAAGCGGCGGTTGAAAGGAAGCCAGTGCCGCGGCATCCCGCACCTGATCCAGTGGCCGGTTGGCGAGGGCGTGATCGGTGCCGGACCACGCCGCATGCTGGGTGGCATGGCACTCGCGGCAGGATTCCGAGGTCTGCGTCCGCGCCTGCGCGACGGTCGCCGGTCCGGCGGTGGCCGCCACCTGCCGACTGCACCCCGTGATGGTTGGAACCAGTAAAATTACACCGACCGCAGTCAAACCACCGGCGGCCCGGAGCAGAGAGTGGATGAAGGGGTAGTCATGCGTAAGCACAGCGTCAGAAAAGGATTCCCGAGCCATCCGGCTGAAGCAAAACTTTCCTCGTGGGGCGGAAAGAATACTTGGCCGGATTACGGCAGCGTCGGCCGTCAGACGCGCGCCCAGACGGAAATACTCATCGATAGGAGGGGCTTGATGCCCCGATTGACACGCAGCCCCGTGCTCGCTTCTCCGATATCGGGGCATGAAGCCCCTCCTGCACGTATATTGCGAAGATTCGATTTGGATTCCCACTTCGGGTATTCCTTTCGTGTTTTTCGTGGTGCCCACCAATGGTCCGGTTCCGGCTTGCTTAACGATACGCCCAACTGGCCGCTCGTGCCCACCCGATTTTAGCGCCAGATAACTGGTCATGCGATTACCCTTCATCGCCCTGTTTACCTTGACGCTGTCCGGTGCCCTGGGCTCCGCGGCTGAGCGCCTCATCCTGAATTTCAATCCCGATTGGAAATTCCTGAAGGCCGATCCGGCCGGCGCCGCGGCCCCGGGCTTCGACGACTCCGCCTGGATCACCGTCTCCGCCCCGCACACCTTCAACGATACCGACACGTTCGACAACTGGTCGCTGGCCGGCCACCGCGGCGAGCAGGAGCAGTGGAGCGGCCGCACGTGGTATCGGAAGGCCTTCACCGCGCCCGCCGAATGGCAGGACAGGAAAGTCTTCATCGAGTTCGAGGCCGTGCGGCAAGTGGCCGAGGTTTATCTGAACGGTCAGTTGTTGGGCACCGCCAAGGGTGGCTTCACGCCGTTTGGCTTCGATCTGAGCCCTTACCTCAAGCTTGGTGCGTCCAACCTCCTGGCGGTCATGGCGGACAACCGCTTCATGAAGGATCCGCTCGATCCGGGCATGGCCCCGCAGGCCGCCACCAACGAGAAGACCCACCCGAATCTCGCCCAGCTTTCGAA
>JANMVS010000041.1:0-7916 GCA_031392885.1 Verrucomicrobiota bacterium | reverse complement strand
CCGCGGGGCGCTACAACCAATTGTCGGTGGGCACCGCCGCCAGCCCGGCCAACTACAGCGTGGGGTTCGGGTACGACAGCGCCGGGCGCATGAACACGGTCTGGGCGGAAATCAAAGGGGTCAGGCTATACAAATAGCCCTTGACGCTGGCGAGCCGGACGACAGGGTGCATGCATGGCCCGCAAACTTAGATTGGAATTCCCGGGGGCGTGCTACCATGTGATCAACCGGGGCTAACTACCGGGCGGATCTGTTCAAGACGGAGAAGACAAAGGCGGCGTTCGAAGCCTGCTTGTTCGAGGCCTGCCGGAAATCCACCTGGGTGCTCCATGCGTTTGTCATAATGCGCAACCACTACCATCTGGCCCTGGAGACCCCGCAGGGCAATCTGGTGGCGGGGCATGCAGTGGCTGCAGTCGACCTTCGCCAACCGGTTCAACAAACTCCGGGGAGAGCGCGGGCATCTGTTTCAGGGCCGGTATAAGGCCCTGCTGGTCGAGGAGGGTGAACCCTTGAGCATGGTTTGCCACTACCTGCATCTCAATCCGGTGCGGGCCGGTGTTCTGCCAGTGGAACGATTGGCGGAGTATCGTTACTCGAGCTTTTACTATTTGCGGCAGCCGAAGGCGCGGCCGGCATTTCTTCAGTTTGAGACCGTCTTGGCCGAAGCGGGAGGACTGGCCGACAACGCGGCCGGCTGGAGCAGTTATGCCGACTACTTGGCCTGGCAGGTGGCCGACGGGCCGACCGGCAAATCGAGCGCCTACGTCTCGCTCAGCCGAGGCTGGGCCCTCGGCAGCGCGGAATTCAAGAAGACGTTGATCAAAGATCATGCCTTGGCGGCCGACAGTCGGGCGTGGGAGAGTCAAGGAGCCCGGGAAATCCGTCAACAGGCCTGGGAAACTCTGTTCCGCCGGGCGCTCGCGACGCTCGGCCGGAAGGAAAGCGAATGGGCAAACGGTCCGAAATCCGCACCGTGGAAGGTGGCGATGGCGAGCTTCCTCAAAGAACGAACCCAGGCATCCAACCCGTGGCTGGCCCAGCGCCTCGGCATGCAACGACCCACGTATGTGAGTCGCCTCGTCTCGGCCGCACGGCGTGCGCCGCAGCCTTTAGCCGAGCTCGGTAAACTAAGGCATATATGTATAGCCTGACCCCTTTTGTGTATTCCTTTTGTGTATTCCCATCGCCAGGGTGTAGGCGGTGTGGCCACCGGCCGCGCCGGAGCCAACCACGATCACATCCTATTTCGGCTGGGTTTTGCGGGAGGTAAGCAGGGCCATAAGAAAATTGCCGGGGCGGGCTTTCTTTTGGGCCCATCCTGGGTCAGGGTCCATCCCTGATTTCCTGGCCCGGGGTCTACTGAGGTTCGCATCATAGCCTGACTGATTGGATCGGGTGGAGGGTCCGTCTCCTGACGGGCCCTCCAAAAGTCACATGCGGCCAGGCCGCAGGGTGTCAGCTATCATGCGATCCGCAATACGGCGGGACTCACTTCATTTGAGCAAGGCCTGGAGATCGGCGAGGCTGAGCTTGGCGGCGACCGCTGAGCTGGCTTCGAAGACGTCGGCCAGCAGCGCGCGCTTCGTATCCTGCATGGTCAGCACCTTCTCCTCGACGGTTCCGGCGCAGATCAGCTTATAGCTGGTGACGACCTTCGTCTGCCCGATGCGGTGGGTCCGGTCGGTCGCCTGCGCCTCGGCGGCGGGATTCCACCACGGGTCATAGTGCACGACAACGTCCGCGCCCGTGAGGTTGAGGCCGGTGCCGCCCGCCTTGAGGGAAATGAGAAACACCGGCACGGTGGCGTCATTCTGAAAGCGATCCACCGCGGCCTGCCGCGCCCGGGTGGTCATCGAGCCATCGAGGTAGCAATAGGACACTTCCTCCCGGTCGAGCTCTTCGCGCAGCAAGCCGAGCAGCGAGGTGAACTGCGAGAACACGAGCATGCGGTGGCCCTCGTCAATGCTCTCAGCGAGCAGTTCGCGGAAAGCCTCGAGCTTGGCGGAAGCTTGGTAGGGCGGAACATCCTGGCTGGGGCGCGGCTCACCGGGGACGGTTCGTCCGACCTCAATCAACCGCGGGTCGCAGCAGATCTGGCGCAGGCGCAGGAGCTGGGTGAGCGCAGCCAGGTGCATCGTGCCTTGCGCGGCGCCGGCAGCGGCGAGCTTCATCAGTTCCTGCTCTGTCTTCTCCTGCATGCGGCGGTAGAGCGCGGCTTGCTCGGGCGTGGGCTCGCAGTAAATGACCTGCTCGATTTTCTCGGGCAGTTCCGGAGCGACGGCCAACTTCGTCCGGCGTAAAATGTAGGGCGCGGTTTGGATCCGCAGTCGTTCGTCATACCAGGAGCGGTCGGTGCCGCGCAGGCCCGCCGGTACCCGGGCGATGAAGCCGGGCATCAGGTATTCGAAGAGCGAACGGAGATCATCGAGCGAGTTTTCCAGCGGCGTGCCGGTAAGCAGGAAACGGCCCCGGCCGCGCAGGATGCGCAAGGATTGGGCCGCCTGCGTCCGGCGGTTTTTCAAGTGCTGCGCCTCGTCGGCGAGGATCACATCAAACTCCCGTGCGGTGAATAGCTCTTCGTCGCGTGTCAGGGTGCCATAGGACGTGATGATCAGATCGTGCGCGGCGAAGGCGGCTGCATCCTCGTCGCGGTGGCCGCCATGGTGCACCAGCACCGAGAGTTGCGGCGTGAAACGCGCGGCCTCGCGGCGCCAGTTTTCCAGCAACGAGGCGGGGCAGACGACGAGGGAGGGGGAGGCGTCCGCTCCACGCGGCGGCGGGGAAGGGACTCCCCGCCCCACCTTTCGGGCCGCGAGGAGGGCGAGGGCCTGCAGAGTTTTGCCCAAACCCATTTCGTCGGCGAGAATGCCGCCGAGGTTCTGGCCGTAGAGATACCAGAGCCAGGCCACGCCGAGTTTTTGATACGGCCGTAGGACCGATGCGAGGGCTGCCGGAATGGGGGCGGGCGTGAGGGTGGAGAGCTGGTGCAGCGCGGCGCTGCGCTCCAGCCAGGTCGCCGGCGGCTGAAAGTGCGGCGCGGCCTCAGCGAGAATGTCCTGCACTTCCGCGACGCGGGCGCGGACAATGCGGTGCGAGCGGCGCACGCCCCCCAGGGCCTCGGGCGCGCCGGCGAGCGCCTGGTGGGCGGCCGACAGTTGCGCGAGCCGCACGGGATCGACGAGGTAGATTTCCTGGCCGCTTTCGATGTAGCTGCGGCTGGTGCTCACGGCGCTGAGGATCTCGTTCTCGGGCGCGCTGCCGGCTTGCAGGCCGAGGGTGACGTCGTAGTCGCCGGCCTGCTCCTTGATCTCGGCCACCATCCCGACGGGCCGGATATGCGCGGTGTTGCGCGCGAAATTCTCCGTGAATTCAGCGCCATGATTCTCCCGGAGCTCCGTGCCGTAGGTGGCGAGAAAGTTCAGCGTCTTGTGCCGGTTGCGCAGCCAGAATTTGCCGTTGGACGGCTCGAGCGTGAAGCCGGTGCGCTTCAGCAGGTCCCAAATATCCTGATAGTCGTCTGCGTCGCGCGAAGGCAGGGTGATGGCAAGGAAATGCTCGGAGCCGTCCACGGTCATCGGCTTCCACTCGGGTTCGGGGCGGGACGGCGGCGCCTTGCTGGGCGTGACCGCCGGAGGTGCGGACGCGGGTTTGGCCGGGGCGGCTCCCGCCAAATGTTCATCGACGCCCACCAGGTCGGCCTCGCGCCAGGCGATGGGTTCGGCCGGCCGGTTCAGCCAGAAAAATACCGGCTGGCCCGCGAGCGCATCGGTCAACTCCGCGAGTTGGGCGCGGGTGAGTTGGAGAAAGGAAACCGGCGCAGGCTTCGCGCCGAGGCGCTGCAGCACCGCGAGGCCGGCCACGGTTTCCGGCGCCGGGGCCCCGGTGAGGTTCAATTCCAGCCGCACCGCGATGGCGTCGCGGGTGGCGGCGCTGGCCAGGTTGGGCGGAAGGAGCAGGCGGAGCATGGGCGGGTGACACTATGGCCGGCGGATCCGCCGGCCGTTAAGACAATTCACTATTCCGCTCCGGGTCGCGGGCCTCAACGCGGCGGATTCTCCGCCCAGCGGCGCACCCAGTCGCGCGCCAGCCGGCCGGACTCGGTCAGCTGTTGGGCAGTCCAGCCCCCTCGGGTGGAGGCACCGGGCACCATGATCGCGGCGGTCTCGGCCTTGTCGTAGATGCCCCAATTGCAATGGCTCAACTGCCATTCGCGCATGAAATCCAGCCACGCCTTGGTTGATGCTCCATCGACGCCACCGGCCCCGGAGGCTTCGCAGGTGCCCCACTCGGTGACGAACAAGGGCAGGCCCATTTCCATCGCCGTGACGGCCTTGGCGCGCAGTGACTCCTTGTGGGTGCCGGCATAAAAATGCAGGGCGTAGGCGATGTTCTCCGCCTTGATGCGGTCGGCGGCGGCGATGTCCACGTCCTGCGACCAGTTCGGCGTGCCGACGATGATCAGGTTGTCGGGATCGATGGCGCGGATGGCGGCGATGACCTTCTCGGCGTAGGGCTTCACGTCCCTGGCCCAGGTCAGACCCTTGATCGGTTCGTTGAAGATCTCATAGAGGACGTGCGGCCGCCGGCCGTACTTGCGGGCCATCTCCGAGAAAAAAGCCACGGCCAACCCGGTGTGCTTATTGGCGTGGTGATCGTGCCAATCGATCAGCACGTACATATCGGCGGCGATGGCGGCGTCGACGACGGCGCACACGCGGGCCTTCTCCGCCTCCGGATGGGTGAGGTAACCCTTCTCGTGGACGCCGAGCGCCGCGCGGACGATGCTGGCTTTCCAGTCCTGCTGCAGCCAGTTGACGACCTTCGCGTTGTAGTAGGGTGCGGCCTCCCACTGACTCCAGCCGAAGCTGACGCCCGCCAGACTCACGGTCCGGCCATCGGTGCCGACGAGCTTGGGGCCGTTGACGCGCAGCAGGCCGTGGTCGCTGACGGGGCCGGCGGCAACGCGGCTGGCCGTGAACGCCACGAGGGCCAGGGTGACGAAGGTGGGGAGGATTTTCATGGGATGGTGATTTAGGAAAACTTAGCCAGAGCGCCCGGCTTGGCTAGCCCGCATATTTCACACTCGTCACGAAATTTTGGCGGTGCTCGACGACTCTCAGCCCGCGTGGGTCCGGGACTTGGTCGGTCATGCGGGCTAGACCGAATCCGCCCGCGACCGGATGATGACACGGAGCATTGACTCGCCGACGTCGGTGGCCCGCGAACTCGAGATCCGGCTCATCGACACGGTTTGTGTGTCGAGTTATGGAGCAGGGGAGGGCGTCGGGGCGGAGCAAACGCAGGGTGCGATCAAGGTGCTCAAGCGTGTGGCGGGCGATGGGGCGGGGTTTCTCCTCATTGATGACCTCGTGGATACCGGCAAGACGGCGAAGGTCGTGCGGCAGATGCTGCCGAAGGCACACTTCGCCACCCTCTATGCGAAACCGGCGGGCCGGCCAATCGTGGATACCTGCGTGAAGGAGTTTAAGCAGAACAAGTGGATTTTTTTCCCGTGGGACATTGACTACCAGTTCGTGAAGCCAATCAAGGAGGGCGGACGCGCCTCCGGTGGTCCGGGTTGAGGAGATCGGTGCCCGCTCGGCCTCCTCCTCAGGCCGTGGCCAGATGCCAATGGCCGCAGATCGCGCAGCGGTAGGCGGTGCGCTGGCGCTCCACGCCGGCCAGCATGGCGGCATCGAGGGCGTCGCCCTGCGTGCGATACCGGCGCTTGCGGGTGCACATGCGCTGTTTCATTTCCGCCGTGGGTTTTTTCATGGGGCCGGGCCCAGCTTGTATGCGGACTGACCTCATGCGACACTTTTTGGCTGCAGGAATGGGGTAACGCCGCAGGCTTGAGGCGTAATACTCGGGTGGGGGCCGTTGCCCTCAACGGCCTCGGGCGTGCAGCAGGCGGTTGAGGGCAACCGCCCCTGCCACTCAGCCGGATCGATGCAGAAAACTGCCCGCGAAAAACGCGAATGAACGCGAAATTCAGCAGAGGATCGTTGGATTTCTCCCGGTTAGCTTCTCACCCCGTTCAGTGGCTGCACTAACACCGATTGACACAGATGCAGAATGAAAAACACCCGTCGAACAAAGTTTCAGTTCGCCCCTACTTGGTGCGCAATCTCAAGCGCGCGATCCCCGCGGGCCGGCTCTCTCATTAATCTGTGTGTATTTGTGTCCATCTGCGGTTCAACTACATGGATCCGGCTGAGCGCAACGCAACTGATCCCTGCAGGATTTTCCGGCAGAGGTCGCTGCCCCGGGCAAAGTCGCGGCAGGTTTGTGGTCGCTGCTCATAGATGGTGCAGAGTCGCGTGTTCAGGTCCAGGGCCATGCAAGCGCCATCGCTGCGCTGGTCCATGCAACGTACTCCGGCGTGTTCGACCACGAGCGATTCGGGCACCACATCACCCGCCCGCAGTTCAACCACCAAGTGGCAGCACCGGCCGCAACCCGCGCAGGCCGGAATGTCATCTGATTGGTTCAGCGTAATAGGGCTTGCAGAAGCGCAGCACTTTACCGCACTGGCGACCTTTGTTTGGTTGCGAGGGCAAATAATACACGGTGGGGAACTCGCCCGCAGACCCCTTGAGCTCCCATTTGCACAACTCCTTGATAAGCGAAACCCGGGGGATTTTACAAATAGAGCCCCGATTCGCTTAAAGCGAAGAATCCATCTGAACTGCACTTCCGGCGAACATCAAAGATTGCGGATATTTGTAAAATAATCTCCTTAATTATTGTCTATCAATGCATGTAAATAATGCCGGGTGACACTTGCCAAGCGCCCGAAGAGCCACATTTTGATCCCCGACGGAAGGGACTTGGGTCTCTTCCCGCAGTTAATTGAAATCGCCCTGACCCTTGGTGGGAATGGGCCCAGACCGCCGCTGCAAGTGGCAAGGAGGACGAAAGTCATGCTGACAATCGCCATCACGGTCTCCTGGTTATCGGTCGTCATGATCTATTTCATGGCAAGCACTGATCGTCGGGAGCGCCGGTTCTAAGAAAATGACACCGCCCCGGAGGAATTTCCTCCGGGGCGGTTTTTTTATGCCCTGATATTGGGGCAGGGCAGGCGCTTGTCGCCTTGCCGGCTTTCGTCAACCCAAGGCCCGCCCGGCCAGCGGCTGTCCCACAGGCGAAGGTGAGCGGTCTACGGCTCGACCATCACCGGCAGGCCGGTCCATACGACTGACAACAACGTGCGCGCATCCCAGTTCGCGAGGCGGAAGCAGCCATGGGACTCCGTGCGCCCGACTTTTTCCGGGTCCGGCGTGCCGTGAATGCCATAGCCGCTACGGTCGAGTCCGATCCAGGCGACCCCCACGGGATTGTTCGGACCCGGCGGCAAAATGAGTTTTCGACCCAGAGTCTGGGCTTCGGGTGATTCGGGAAACACGGCCGGATCGAACGTATAATTGGGATCGGGTGCGATGACGGTCACATGCAGTTCGCCGACCGGACGTTTTTCCACATTGCGGGCGATGCTCACAGGAAAGTGCAGGAGGATCCGACCGGTGGCATCGATGGCCTCAAGTTCATGCGCGGCGAGTCCAATCCGCAGCCGGTCGACTTTCTCGGTGATGCTGATGCGTTCGACCGCCGGAACCTGGATGCTGACCCCTGGCAGCAAATCATCCCAGAGCACTTTCGGGTTAATTTTTTTCAGGTAGCTCGGGCTGGCATGATAACGTTCGGCGGCCTGCTCGAGCGCACTGCCGTGCGCGAGGTCCGGCACCTCCGACTTGCCCAGCCAGGTAGCGGGGACGGGATTGAGCTTGGCCAGATCCTCCGCACTGAACGTGTGGGTGGTCAGAGCCGGGGCGGAGAGCAGGAGATTTTCCTTGGTGGCCTGGTTTAGTTCACCGGTTTCTTCCAACCCCGCATTGCGCTGGAAGGCCCGG
>JANMVS010000141.1:0-2020 GCA_031392885.1 Verrucomicrobiota bacterium | reverse complement strand
ATCTTGAGGCCCACAAAGACGAGCACCACCCCCAGGCCGTATTTCAGGAAACGGAACTTATGCATGACCCCGGCGAGCAGGAAAAAGAGGGAGCGTAGCCCCATAATCGCAAAGGCATTGGAGGTGAAAACGATCAGCGGCTCACGCGTGAGGGCGAAAATGGCCGGAACCGAGTCCACGGCGAAGACGATATCGCTGATCTCGATAAACACCAGGCACACGAACAACGGGGTGGCATGCCAAACCCCGTTCAGGCGCACAAGAAACTTGTCCCCGTGCATCGCGGGGGTCACCGGCATGAGGCGGCGCAGCAACCGCAGGACGGGATTTTTCTCCGGCTCGATCGGCTTTTCCGGAGCGAACAGGATCTTGACGCCGGTCAGGATGAGAAACCCGCCGAACAGCAAAATAACCCAGTGAAACTGCATCAGCAGCGCGCCCAGCGAGATGAAGATGGCGCGGAAAACCAGCGCGCCGAGAATGCCGTAGAACAGAACCCGGTGCTGGTATTGCGCCGGCACGGCGAAATAACCGAGCACCACGACGAATACGAAGATGTTGTCGACGGAGAGCGAGGCCTCGATGACGTAGCCGGCGAGGAATTCGAGTGCCGTCTGTTTGGCCAGCGCCGCGTGGTCCAGCCCCAGCAGCCGGGGATCCAGAGGCAGTTTCCACTGCGCGTAGAAATAGAGCCCCACGCAGAACGCCAGGGCCAGGCTGATCCAGACCATCGTCCAGGCGAACGCCTCCTTGACGCTCACGGCGTGGGCCTTCCGGTGAAACACCCCGAGGTCAAGGGCCAGCATGCCCAGGACGAACAGCAGGAAGGCCGAGTAAAACCACCAGTAGTCAGCGAAAGGGAAAAGCGGGATGTAGGCCATGACGGACGTCAAGAAGCCCGCCTTCGCTCCCGACTACAAGCCGGACCGGATTGGAAATCCTCTCGGCGTTTCCAGCCGCCGCAGCGGTGCTTTGTCCAGGGGGCGATCCGCAGGGCACGGGGGCATGGCCGCATAATCCGTCGTGCCGTGCCCGCCATCGTATCGTGCCGTAAGAGAGCCCAGTCGAAGGCGGATGATGTCAGGAATCTATGAGCCACGGCCGCCCTTGAGCGGCCCAGTGCGCGCGCAGATCGTGCAGGTTGCGGTTGATGGCGGCCTCGACCAAGAGCGCGTCATCCAGCAGGCCTATCTCCGGAACCGAGTCAGGGATGAGGTCGTTGCCCTTGAGAAAGTAGTAGAGCACAAAGGCTGCTTCTCGCTGAGCCGTGGTGTTGGCGCCGGCGGGTGTTTCCTCCAGAAAGAGCGCCAATATCTCAACCCGCTGGCGCAAACGACTGGAAGCGCCAAGCAGGGCCGCTTTCAGCCGGACTTCAGGGAGGATATATTGAAAGCCGGTCAGGTCGGCTGGGCGCACACAATCAGCGCCTCGGGCGACATGTTCGGACGTGCTCGCCGCCTTACCCGCACCGAGCATTTTGGCGAAATAGTGTGCGAGAGATGAAGAAAGATGCTCGTTCATGATGGTTGGGAGGTGCCACATCCAACCAGCAAATCCACCCGCAACAAGCCGGACTGGATTAGAAAACCACGCGGAGTTTCCAGCCGTCCAATCACCCCGTTGCCAGCAGGCTTACCGCTGAGCCCACTCAGCAGGCAAGCACCAGTTTGCCGAACTGCGTCCCGGCTTCCATGTGACGCAAAGCGTCGTCGGCGTGGTCGAGCGGGAACACCTTGTCCACCACGGGTGTAATCCGGTGGGTCTCGACAAACCGGATCATCCCGGCGAAATCCGCCGGCGAGCCCATGGTCGTCCCGAGTAGGTTGATCTGCCGGAAGAAACATTTCCGCAGGTCGAGCGCCTTGGGGTTGCCGGTCGTGGCGCCAAAGAAGACGAGGCGGCCGCCGGGCGTGGTGAGATCGATCAGCTGGGCGAAACCGTCACCGCCGGCGCTGTCGATAATCACGTCAAACAAGCCGCCGGCCGCGGCCGACACGGCGGCACCCCAGTCCGGCACACG
>JANMVS010000133.1:0-4720 GCA_031392885.1 Verrucomicrobiota bacterium | reverse complement strand
GCTTGCGCGGTAGCGACTGGCGGTGGTGAGTTTGCGGATGACTTGGCCGGGGCGCTCGAGAAGAGAACTTTGACGAGCAAGATGATGACGATGATGGCGACGAGGGCCCCCCCACCGAGCAGGCCGAATTTTAGCAACATCGCCTGATCCTGGGCGGAGCTTCCGGCCGGGGCGTCGTCGCCACTTTCCGCGCTGCGGGTCGAATCGCCAAAATCAACCCGACCGTAGACCTCGCGGTTATCGCGTCGGCCCGGTTTGCCCTCCGAGGCCAGCACGGCGTTGAAGTCGTTGACGATCCGTTCAGGGTCTAGCTCGAGGTGACGGGCGTAGGACCGCAGGAAACCGCGGATATAAAGCGGCGGCAGGTTGAGATCGAAGGAGTTGGCCTCGAATTTTTGCAGGTAATCGCCACGAATCTTCGTGGTTTCCGCGGCCTCGCGGACGGAGATGCCTTTGCGCTTGCGCGCCTCCTCAAGCCTTTCGCCGATGGTCTGCATGGTGGTGTGTTAAATGGGTTTGGCGGGTTTTTGAAAGTCTAATCGCGGCTCAGGGCTGGTATGTGTCGAGATCGACCAGGATTTCACGGGGAGAGGAGCCGTTTTCGGGGCCCACGATGCCCTTCTCCTCCATCATCTCCACGATCCGCGCGGCGCGGTTGTAGCCGATCCGCAGTTTACGCTGCAACATGGAAGTGGAAGCGCGACGCGTGGAACGGAGTACATCCAAGGCCTGGGCGAAGAGTTCACCGTCGTCGCCCAGATCGTCGTCCCCCTCCCCATCGTCTTCATCCTCGTCCTTGGAGTCGCGGTCGATCTGTTGCTGGACGGTATGGACGTATTGCGGGGGGCCGTTGCGTTTGAGAAATTCCACAATAGCCTGCATTTCCTCGTCGGCCACGAAGGCGCCCTGTGCCCGCACGAGGCGCGATGTACCTGGCGGGGAGAAGAGCATGTCGCCGCGACCGATGAGCGTGTCGGCGCCCTTGACATCCAGAATGGTGCGCGAATCCACCTGCGAGGCCACCTGGAACGCAATGCGCGAGGGAAGGTTGGCCTTGATCACGCCGGTGATGACATTGACTGACGGGCGCTGCGTGGCGATAATGAGGTGGATGCCCGCGGCGCGGGCGAGTTGGGCGAGGCGGGCGATGCTCGTCTCGATCTCAGCGGGTGCGACCATCAAGAGATCGGCGAGTTCGTCAATGATGGCGACAATGTAGGGCAGGCGTTCGGGCACTTCGATTTCGTCGGCTACCCCCGCCAGCTCAGCCTGTTGTTCGGTCGGGGGAAATTCATGCTGCGGGTCCTTCTTGCGATTGTTGAAACCGAGGATGTTGCGGACATTTGCCTTCGCAAAAATCTGGTAGCGCTGTTCCATCTCGCCGAGCAGCCACTTGAGGGCGGCGGGCACCTTCTTTGGTTCGGTGACAACCGGAATGAGCATGTGGGGCAGGGTATTGAAAATCTTCAGCTCGACGACTTTCGGATCCACCATGATGAGGCGCACATCCTTTGGGCTCTTCGAATAAAGGATGGAGGCGACGATGGAATTGATGCAGACGGATTTGCCGGAGCCGGTCGCGCCGGCGATGAGCAGATGCGGCATTTTTGTCAGGTCGGAGATAAGCGCCTTGCCACTCACGTCCTTGCCGAGCGCGATGGGCAGTTCGGCCTTGGCGCCGACCCAGTCCTCGCTTTCGAGAATCTCCCGCATGCCGACGGGCGTGGATTTCTGATTGGGCACTTCGACCCCGACGGCGGCCTTCCCGGGAATGGGGGCGAGAATGCGCACCGACTGGGCCCGCATGCCGAGGGCGATGTTCTTGTCGAGGCCGGAGATTTTTTCCACGCGCACGCCGGCGGCGGGCACGACTTCATAGCACGTGATGACGGGGCCGACGTGGATTTCACCGAGGGTCACTTCCACGCCGAACTCACTGAGAATGCGCAGGAGGTTCGCGGCATTCTGCTGGTGTTCCTCCTCCCCGTTGACGCCCTCGGCTTTCACCTGCTCGCGGAGCAGTTTGAGCGGAGGGAATTCGTAGCCCTTGTCATCGCTTTGCGGGAGGGTCAGCTTGGCCTTCTTCGTTTCCTCGGGCTTGACGATATTGAGCGCTATTTTTCCCGCCATGGCAGCCGCCGCGAGGTCCTTGGTGTCGGTGCCGGGCTCCGTGCCCTTGGCCGTCGGCCGGTTCGTGCTTTTGAGCGCGGGCGTTTCCGCCGCCGCCTTGCCCATCGGGAGCCCCGGGGTGGGCTTCGACTGCTCGGCGAAAGGATCATCCGCCTTTGTCCCGACCGTCTTTTTCAAGGTGATGGGCGCCAGGACCGGGGCGATCGGAGGGGCGGTTTTCGGCGCGGCGGCGGCGGCGGCTTTTTGCTTGGCGGCCTCTTCGCGCTGAAGGCGCCGTTCATCAGCTTGAGCGGCCTTCAGGGCGGCGCGTTGCTGCCGCCATTCGGCGAATTTATTCATCAACCGCGCGAATTCCGCGGCGATGTCGCGCGTAAAAATGAACAGCATGCCGAGCAGATAAACAGTGCCGAGGATAAGCGCGGCGCCGAAGACCCCGAGACTGTCCTTGAGCACATCCTGATAAATCAATCGGCCGAGAATCCCGCCCGGACCGGCCGTGAAGACCGCCGGGTGGGTGAAGACCGTGTCCTGCATCGCGATGAGGGCGGAGAATGACACGATGCAGCAGGACATGGCGATGAGGCGCGTCGTGGCCAGGCTGCGGGCGCTGCGTAGATAAATATAAGTCATCCACAACAGGAAGACGGGGAAGAGCCACGTTGAGACACCGAGGAGATGGTAGGCCCACCAGGAAAACTCTGCGCCGATGACCCCGACGAGGTTTACACTGGTGGGATTGGTGGTGTTCTGGATGCTTTGCGCCGGCTTGAAATCGATCAGGGCCACCGCGAGCAACACACCGGTGACCAGACAGGTGAATGCCGCCAGCCAGTGCGGCCGATGCCGAAGTTCTTCGAAAGACGGCGTATCTTTGTCCTTTGGATTTGATCTCTCCGCTTTGGCCATTTGTGTGGGTTTCGGAATTGCAGGTCCATCGGCTCGGAGGGTCAACGTAAAATCCCCGCCAATATCTGCGCAAGCCACTTACTCCCAACAATGACGCCATTTCTTCAGTTTAAACCAATCTATCAGGAGCGGGTGTGGGGCGGTCGGGTGCTCGAGTCGTTTCTAGGCCGGAAATTGCCCGGAAACACGCCCATCGGAGAAAGCTGGGAAATCGTGGACCGGCCGGAGGCTCAATCGGTGGTCGCAGCCGGACCCTGGGCGGGCCAGACCCTCCGCGAAATTATTGCGGTTCACGCAGCGGAAATCATGGGACCGGCCTGGCCGGGAGATCGGCCTTTTCCGATCCTGGTCAAATGGCTCGACTGCCGCGACCGGCTAAGCGTGCAGGTGCATCCTCCGGCCGGCATGGCGGAAGAACTCGGGGGCGAACCGAAGACCGAGAACTGGTATATGGCGCGCACCGATGCGGGTGCCGCGGTCTACGCCGGGCTGCGGGCGGGCGTGACGCGCGCCAGTTTCGAACAGGCGATTGGGGCGGGCACAGTGGACCAATGCCTCGACCGGCTCGCGGTGCACGCAGGCGACTCACTACTGATTCATAGCGGCACGATGCACGCGATCGACGCGGGCAACGTGATTCTCGAGATCCAGCAGAATTCCGACACGACCTATCGCGTCTACGATTGGGGTCGGCTGGGGCTCGACGGCAAGCCGCGCACATTGCATGTGCGGGAATCACTGGAATCTCTCAGCGCCAACCCCGCGGTCGCCCCGCAGTTGGTGCGGGGTGCGGGCGTGCTCGCGCAGTGCCGCGAATTCACCATCCGCCGCCAGGAACTGCGCGGCGGTGCGCCACTGACGTTTGGGGCTGGCCAGCAGGCCCGCATCCTTTCGATCGTTGGCGGTGAAATGCAGGGCGGAGCTACGACGCTCAAGGTGGGCGACAACCTCTTGCTGCCTTATGCGGGCGGGTTTACCTTTGCCGCGGTGACTGACGCGGTGGTTTTGGTGACGGAAAACTTCACTCAATCATGAAGCGGTTGGGCAAATTACGGATGATTCCGGGAGGGCTTTTTTTGCTGGGCACTTTGCCGTGGGCGGTTCTTTTGCCATCCTTCGTGGCCGCGACGATCCGGGCCGAGACGGGTTTCGCGGTGCAGGTGGACCAGCTTTCGGTCAATCCCTTCACCGCCAATATCGCCATCCATGGGCTGGTTTTGAAAAATCCCGCCGGCCGGCCGGTGGAGCAATTTGTTGAACTGCGAGAATTCCGGGCTGACGTGAATTTTTGTTCGCTGCTCGGCCAGCGTTTCACGGCCGGCGAAATGGTGCTCGATGTCGCCCGGGTGACCCGGGTGAAGGACCCGCGGGGCACCCTGAAGGTGATGGCGTTTCAGGAGGCGTTGACGGGCAATGCGGCTGCCGGTCCGGCGCGACCGGCGACGACAAGTCTGGGATTTTTAATCAAGCATCTCGTGCTCAAGATCGACCTATTGGACTACGCGGACTTCTCCGGGCCCCAGCCGAGCGTCAAAGAATACAATCTCAACCTCAGTCGTGATCTGCGGGAAGTGGACAATGGGGCCAAGATCCTCAGTTCCTTTTCGGGATCAACTCTCGGGCTGGTAACCAATGCCATGGGCGGGCTGCTCAAGAATCAGCCGGATCTGCTGCGGGAGCTGGC
>JANMVS010000105.1:0-1581 GCA_031392885.1 Verrucomicrobiota bacterium | reverse complement strand
AGGGAGCCCCCGCCGATTGACGAGTTGCGTCAATGCCATGGAGACGAATGATCCGGCATCTAGTCCCAGCCCTTTAAGCACAGCGTCGCTCCGCTTTTTCAGCTTACGGTCGATGCGGGCGCGAATTTGAATGGTTGCCATAGCTCAAAAGTGCTCAAAGTGGCTCAAAGTGTCAAGCGGTCGGCCGCCGGCATTGCGCCTTGCCCCACCCCGGCCGGCAAGCCCGGCAGGCCACGGCACGGCCAGGGTCAGCCTTGTAGTAGTGGGCCCACGGCGAGCCCAGCCTGTCCCCAAACTTTGGGGTAGACCCCCGCCTTCGCCCGGTGGGCTTCCGCCGGGGCCAAGGCGAGGGCGGACAAGTCGCCGCGGCACCTTTCGACCTGCGAAAAGTGGCCTGCCACGGCGACAACCCGATGACGGTTTTTAGTTGTCGTCGTGTCCGCATTGCCTCGTAAAAAGTGTTACCGAAAGAGGGTCGTTGCCTCACAACGATTGTTACCGGCGGAGCATAGCATGGTAGGGTTCACTGATGAACCCATTGATGACGGCGCCGGCGCGCCGGGAATTGGTTGAGGCGTTGCGGCAGCGTTACACGGCAGCAACTCGAGACGAGAAGGTGCGGATTCTGACGGAATTTTCCGCCGTGAGCGGCCTGCACCGCAAATCCGCGATTCGGGCATTGAACGCTGAGGTGGACATTCCTTCGCCGAAGCGGCGCGGTCGTCCGCGTCTTTACGAGCAGGCGGTTCAGCAAGCGTTGGTCACGCTGTGGGAGGCGTCGGATCGCGTTTGCGGCAAGCGTCTCAAGTCGCTCTTGCCCATTCTCATCGCGGCGCTGGAAAAACACGGGCACCTGGCGTTGGACCCAAACATCCGAACGCAGCTGTTGGCGTTGAGTGCGGCGACAATAGATCGGTTGCTGGCTCCGACGCGGGCGGTGGCGTGTGGCCGGCGGAAACGCCGAGCCCCGTCGCAACTGCGGCGAAAGATGCCGCTGCGCACGTTTGCCGAGTGGGGCGGAGCCCGTATTGGCGAAATGGAAATGGATCTGGTCGCCCATTGCGGGACGATGAATGCCGGCAGCTACGTCAGCTCGCTGGTGATGACCGACGTGGTGAGCGGCTGGACGGAGTGCGCGCCGGTGGTGGTGAGGTCGCGGGAGTTGATCGTGGATACGGTGGAGCGGCTGCGCCAAGCGCTGCCCTTTCCGTTGCTCAGTCTCGATACCGACAACGGAGTGGAGTTTGTGAACGAAGTGTTGGTCGAATACTGTGCGAAGCACGGGCTGGGGCTGACCCGCTCGCGGCCTTACCTCAAAAACGACCAGGCGTGGATTGAGCAAAAGAACGGCTCGGTCGTCAGACGAATGGTTGGCTATGCACGATTGGAGGGGATTACCGCCGGGCAGGCGCTGGGCCGACTGTATGCGAGTTCCCGGCTCTTCGTGAATTTTTTCCAGCCATCATTCAAGCTGGCTGAAAAACATCGCGAAGGCTCGCGGATCATTAAGCGATACCTTGCTCCGGCGACGCCGGCGGCGCGCTTGATGTCGGCGGAGGGGATTGCGCCCGAGATCAAGAC
>JANMVS010000096.1:0-1725 GCA_031392885.1 Verrucomicrobiota bacterium | reverse complement strand
CGAGCCGGCGCTCCTGCAGGACTTCACGCTCTGGCTGGGCCTCAACCTCTGCGAGCTGGTCACCAATTTCTGCAAAATCACCCCGAGCCTCAAGTGGCCCAATGATCTTTTCCTCGGCGACCGCAAGTTCGGCGGCATGCTGACCGAGGCTCGGGTCGATGCGGACCAGATCCGCGATCTGGTCTTCGGCCTCGGCCTCAATCTCAACGGCCGGGCGCAGGACCTGCCCCGCGACCTGGCAAACACGGCGACATCGCTCGCCGAAGCAACCGGCGCACCCCTGGATCTAAATCGCTTCGCCGCCGCCCTGATCGGCCGCGTGCTGGCCGCCTACGGCCAATTCATCGCCAGCGACTACCGCGATAAGTTCGCCGACCTGTGGAAACAATACGATATGCTGCGCGGCCGGCCGGTCACCGTCACCCAGGGCAGCCGCTCCGTCGTCGGCACGGCCACCGGCATCGACGACGAAGGCTCGCTCATTGTGCGGCTGAATGCCGGCCGCACGGAACGCTTTCGCGCCGGCGAGGTCACCTTGAGCCAGGCCGCCGCCCCTGTCCTTTGATACGCAGGCTTGCTCGCGGGGTAAATTCCCCGTGTAAATGGGCCGCGTAACCGCCTGCATGGCCGAAATTCCCGACATCACCATTGAGGTCTCCCATCTCGTAAAGACCTACGGCGCCCTCACCGCCGTCAACGACCTCAGCTTCACCGTCAAACGCGGCGAAATTGTCGGCCTGCTCGGGCCCAACGGCGCAGGCAAGAGCACAACCATGCGCATCCTCACCGGCTACCTGCCGGCCAACTCGGGCTCGGTCCGCATCTGCGGCCTGCCCGTCGCCAGCCAGCCCGAGGCCACCCGGCGCCACCTCGGATACATGCCGGAGAACAACCCCCTGCCGGACGATATGCGCGTGTCGGAATATCTCTGGTTCCGCGGCCGCCTGAAGGAGATGCCCCGGGCAAGACTCCGGGCGCGCATCGACGAGGTGCTCGAGCTCTGCGACCTCAAGCGCAACCGCCACCGCATCCTCGGCCGTCTTTCCAAGGGCAACAAGCAGCGCGTCGGCATCGCCGAGGCCATCCTCGCCGAGCCCGCCGTCATCATCATGGACGAGCCGACCATCGGCCTCGACCCGCACCAGATCATCATTGTGCGCGACCTCATCGCCAGCCTGCGCGGCCGGATGAGTGTCATCATCTCCAGTCACATCCTGCCCGAGATCGAGGCCACCTGCGACCGTGTGCTCATCATCAACGGCGGCCGCATCGTTGCCCAGGGCTCGCCCGCCGAGTTGCGCCACGAGATTTTCGGCCACGCCAGCTACCGGCTCGAGTGTGCCGGCGACCTGCCGGCCCTTGCGGCGCATCTGGCCCGGATCGAACCCACGCTCAAGGTCGCCACCATCGGCGACGTCGGCAGCGACGGTTTCACGGTGGCCACGCTCATGACCGAGGCGGGGGAAGAACTCGGCGAAAAACTCCTGCACGCCCTGCCCGCCCTCGGCTACCGCCTCCGTTCGCTCAGCCGCACGCAGCCTTCGCTCGAGGACGTGTTCCTCGCCGCCACCCGGCGCAGTTGGGATGCCCGCCTGCCCGACAAGAAAGTTCCCGTCGGTGACAGCCGCCCGCCCCTGCCGAAGTTTTGAAACAAAATACTTACAGGACTACGGACTACTGACTGCCATGATGCCCCAAAACCACGAACGCATGGATTACGCGCCG
>JANMVS010000002.1:0-3507 GCA_031392885.1 Verrucomicrobiota bacterium | reverse complement strand
TGGCGCGTGCCTTTGCTGGGGATCGCACGACTTATCCGCACCCTGAGTCTCTCCCTGCGCGTCCGGCAGGGGTTACACGCCCCCCGGCAATCCGGACCATCGAAACATCTCACGAATTCACCCGCGGCCCGATCAACGGCGAGTCGATCGCTCGACCCGGCGGAACGGACTTCCACCGGCTCAAACCCTTCAACCGTACTGCGGCGGAGCCCGCGCACGGCACTTCCTCCTGCCTTTCACCCCGATCCGGAGACCGCCGATGCAACAAGAACAGTTGATGGAACGATTTTTCGAGGCCCTCATCACGGGCGACCGCCCCATCGCCAGGGCGACGGCCGAGCTGGCCCGCACCGCGATGGGCGGCCCGCTCAACCTCATCACCAACCTCTTCTGGCCAACCCACCAGCAGATCGAAAAGCTTTACAAGCAGGACCAGCTCACCCGCATGAGCCACCACATGGCCGTGCGCCTGCTCCGGCAACTCATCGATCAGAACGCCGCACACCTCACGTTTGACTACTCGCAGGGGAAGACCATCCTCGCGTTCTGCGGCCCGAGCGAGAACGAAGAGCTCGGGGCCCAGATGGCCATCGACGTGATGGAGGCCTCGGGCTTCGACATTCGCTTCGGCGGCGCGGGCATCGCGTCCGACGAGATCATGTTCCGCGTCAACGAGGACAAGCCCGAGGTTCTCATGATGTTCTGCTCTGCCCCGCAGGACCTGCCCGAGATTCGCGCCATGATCGACCAGCTCCGCGAGATCGGCGCGGCCAACGGCACGCAGATCGTCGTCGGCGGCGGCGTCTTCAACCGGGCCGAGGGCCTCGCCGAAGAGATCGGCGCTGATCTGTGGGCCACGTCGCCCATGGAAATGGCGCAGATGCTCATTGAAGAGCCCGAACGGCGCGCCGAACAGAGCCAGCGCACGGTGGGGCGCAGCCGCAGAAAGGCCAAGGCCGCCTGATCCGTGGCATGGGCGTCCCGCCCATGTTCCGATCCCCCGCGCAAAGGGACACTCACCCCCAAGCGCCCAAAGTTCCGGAAATCAAAGCAAGGCCCGGACAGCGAACGTCCGGGCCTTGCTTGCTTGAGGTATAACCAGAAGTTGTGGATGACGCATTGACACGGCGGCGTACTTTCAGGGTGTATTTGAAGCACCTGAACGGCCAACGAGGCCAGGAGTACGCGCCGATGAACCAGAGTAGGACCAATCGAACGAGCAAGACGAGCAAGACGAGCAAGGGGTGTAGTCCAAGATTATGGAGTTGACCGATGAGAGGGGAAACCCCATCGGAGCGGCGGGGAGTGGTTGGGGAATAGGAGGTTCACGGATGGACCTGAGCGAACTGAGTGCGCGGGAGCGGTTGGTGGCCGAGCAGGCGGTGGTGTCGTTGCGTGAGTCGATGCGGGCGATGGAGGGGGCGGCGCACGGACAGGGGTTGGCGGTGACCGAGCGAGCGGTGCAGGAGCGGGGGCGGAAGCTGACACTGCTGATGATGGAGCAAGCCCTCTTGGCCGCGGCCGAGGGGGAAAAAGGGGGGTCCATGGTTCGCGGGCGTGCTCGTGCGGGGCGCGGGCGGAGCTGAAGTACCGCTCGGAGCGGGAGATCGTGACGGTGGTTGGGGCGGTGCGGGTGGAGCGAAAGTACTTCCGGTGCGGGGCGGAAGGGGGATGCGGCCTGAGCGTGATCCCGTTCGACGACTGGGCGGGGATGGGCAAGAGCCACCTGACGATCGGAGCCAAACGCTTGGCGTGTCTGGCGGCCAGTTCGTGGTCGTTCGACAGATCCAGCGAGCATCTCTACGAGTTCTGCGGGCTGTCGATCAGCGACCAGACGATCCGGCGTGTGGCCGACGCGGAGGGGACCCAGGCGGCTGCATGGCTGGACACGGCGTACGCGGCGACGACCAAGTTCACGTGTGCCACGGCCCAAGGGGAGCGGACCGAGTTCTCCGGCGATGGCACGATGGTGAACACGGTCGGGGGTTGGAAGGAGATACGGGTGACGTCGTTGGCGCGACGGACGCCCGGCAAGGGTGTGGAGCCCGGCGGCTGGGAGCAGATTCAGCGTCGGGCACTGCCCGCGGCGTCGGCGCGGCTGGTGACGGCACGCTTTACCGACAGCGAAGAGATGGGGGCGGTGTGGAAGGCCCAGGCCACCCGGCTGGGGCTGGGCGACGGCCGCGGGGTGAGTGCGTTGTGCGACGGGGCCAAGTGGATCTGGAATCAGATCGGCCATGCGCTGCCGCGATGCGAAGAGGTGCTGGATATCTACCACCTCAGCGAGCACGTGCATCAATGCGCGGGCGTGCTGGAGGGAGAGCACACACCCGCGGCCGCGGCGTGGGCGGATCGCACGATGATGGACCTGGTCCGGCACGGGCCGGGGCCGACGCTGAGCCGGATCGACGAGCTGCTGGCGAGTTGGGATCGGCAGCGGCCCGCGGTGCAGAAGGCCCTCACCGGGCTCATCGGCTACATCCGCGACAACCAGACCCGGATGAACTACGCCGACCGGCTCAGACGCGGCCTGCCCATCGGCTCGGGGCAGATCGAGGGCGCGTGCAAGAACCTCGTCGGCCGCCGCCTCAAACTCAACTGCGCCCGCTGGCGTCCCGAACGCGCCCAGCACCTCGTCGCCCTCCCCTCACTCCAATACAGCGACCTCTGGCCCACCTACTGGTCAGCACGGGCCGCTTAAACTCCATAATCTTGGACTACACCCCGAGCAAGACGAACCCGACGACCGAAGCAGGCGGCACGACGCACGCCGGCGGGGCCAAGCGGGCGGTCGGGATGGAGGTGGCCGGGATGGATGTGGCCGGGGCGATCGGCCCGGGCGGCCGGGTCGGGGAGATTGGGGGGGTGGCCGGGGGAATGGCCGGGGCGGGGCCGGGTGTTGGATCGCGCGACGTGCTGACGGAGCTGCTGCGTCAGGAGGCGGTACACCTGCTGGCCGCGGCGGTCCAGCACGAGGTCGGGGCGTGGATCGACGAGCACGCCGGGATCGTCGATGCGCATGGCCATCGGCAAGTCGTCCGCAACGGCTCTCTGCCCGAGCGGGAGATCGTGACGGGGATCGGGCCGGTGAAGGTCCGACAGCCGCGCGTACACGACTACCGCTCGGAAGAGGAGGGACGCGAGAAGTTCACGTCGGCGATTCTCCCCCCGTACCTGCGGAAGACGCGTTCGATGGAAGACCTGATCCCGTGGCTGTACCTCAAGGGCGTCTCGACGGGCGACTTCTCCGAGGCCCTGGCGGCCCTCATCGGCACGGACACGCCGGGCTTCTCGGCCACGACGGTGACGCGGCTCAAAGAGTCGTGGGAGCAGGACTTCAAGGCCTGGAACGCGCGGGACCTGACGGGGAAGAACTACGTCTACATCTGGGTGGACGGCATCCACTTCAACATCCGTCTGGGCGAGCAGGACCGCCAGTGCATCCTGGTGATTCTGGGCGCCACCGCCGACGGGAAGAAGGAGCTCCTCGCCGTGACCGACGGCTTC
>JANMVS010000580.1:0-14494 GCA_031392885.1 Verrucomicrobiota bacterium | reverse complement strand
GCTCCGGGGCCTGCTCATCCACGGGCAGCAGGTCGAGGACATCGGTTGAAATCTTGCGCTCATAGTCGAGCTGCAGCAGCCACGCGCCCCCGAGCAGGGCGGCGGCGGCCAGCAGGCTCCAGCCCAGGAGTTGGCGATGGTGGAAGGTCATAGAGCGGAAGAAAGCAATGCCCTCCACCTGTCATTCTGAGCGTAGCGAAGAATCCATGCGCAGGGAGGTGATATCATGGTCGATGCCGTGGATTCTTCACTTCGTTCAGAATGACAAACCAGTTGCACAACGCGATTCATCGGAAATAGGTTTTTAATTCCACGTCGGTGAACCTCGCCGTTGACCGCGGGGACTCGATGAGGATGGCAATGGCCTGTCTCGCCGTGCGCCGGATCTCGACCGAGCGGATCGTGGCGGACAGGCCCGTCACGGTGATCCGGCCGACACTGCGCTTCAGCGTGTCCGTGCGGGGCACGAGAACGAGGGTCCACTCTTCCGCCTGGCGCTGCCCGTACAGCTCGAAGTCCGGCTCCAGCGCCGTCAGGTCGAAGCGCAGGACGTGCCGCAAGGCCTCATTCGCCGCCGCCGCGCGCGGATCGGCCGGCGGGGTTTTCTCCCCGGCGGCCGCACGGATGAGGACTCCGTGATCATCGAGGATGACCGTCCGGTCCTCCGGCGCGGTGTAATGCAGGCTCAGGCCGCGGGCGGCGGAGACGCGCACCTCGCCCTGCAGTTCGACCGGTGCCTGCTTGAAGGGAAAGTAACGGCGTTCGGTGAAATCCGCCGCGATGTCGGGATGGCGGGCAAAGGCTTCGGTCAGGTCGCTCCACTCCGGCGCGGCCGGTGCCAGCCGTTGCGTCGGAGCAGGGGCCGGATCCTTCCCGGCCGCGCGGCCGGTCGCGACGCAGGCAAACAGCAAAGCCAGCATGATCACGTCGGCCCGCCCGTGACGCTGGTGACGAAGCATGGCCGGCCAGCGCCAGAACAGGAGTTCCAGGATCAGCCGGGTGTGCATCCACACGAGCAGGGCGTTGTCGCGCAGATAATGAAAATGGGACACGCCGCCCTCCGCGCGGGAAAAATACCGCACGGGCGCGGCGAGGTTGTGCAACGGCACTCCCGCCCAGCCCAGGCGCACCGCCGCCTCGGTGTCGAAATCATAGCGCCGGCCCCCATGGCGCGGCCCGAGCACCGCCAGCAGCGGGGCCAGGGGATACACGCGAAAACCAAACAAGGGATCAATCGTCGCGGCGCCGAGCAGCTCCAGGTGCACGAGCCCAACGCTGAGTTTCCGGCCGTGCCGTCGCTCGAAGGGGATATTGGCCGGAAAGACCGGCCGGCCCAGGACCAGGGCGGCGGGCTGGCCCAGCGAGGCGGCCATGAATTCCGCGATGCTGCCGGCCGGGTGCTGCCCGTCGGCGTCCATGACGAGGGCGTGGGTGAAACCGCGGGCTTGCGCCGCCAGCACGCCGGCGAGCACGGCGGCGCCCATGACGGAGTTGCGCGGCTGGATCAGCACCGTGAGCCCGGGTGCGGTCTGCGCCAGTTCGAGCAGGGGCTGTTCGCTGCCGTCGGTGCTGCCATCAACGACGACGAGCACCGGCGACCAGAGGCGTAACACTTCCGCCACGACTTCGCGCAGCCGCGGCCCGGTGTTGTAGGTGGGCAAAAGCACGAGGTGGGTGGTGGAGACCGTCATGGCTGGTCGGACAGCACGGTGAAGCCGGGCGACCACGGCTGGCAAGCCGCGGTCTCCGGCGCGACCCGGAACCAGGCCTCGATCTCGGCGGCGGCCGCGGCCGGGTCGGCCGCGGCCCGCACGAGCAGCCGCGGGCCGAGCGTCACGTCAATGTGCGCGGGCAGGCGTGGCAGGCGCCACCACGCCCGGCCTTTCACCAACACGTTGGAGTCCCAGGTGAGGCGGACGAGCTGGATCGGTGCGGCGGCGCGGCGCGCCATCAGGATGAAACCGGGTTTGCAGGGACCGACGGACTCGCCGGGCCGCGTCCGCGTGCCTTCGGGGAAAATCACCAGCAGGTGGCCCGCCGCGATTTTTTCCGCAGCCCGGCGCACCAGCTCGTGCCCGCCATCGCCGCCGATGTAACCTGCGCGCCGCGCCGCCGCCCCGAGCACCGGGTTGCGCCGGATGGCGGGCTTGAATACGCACACCGCCTCAGGCACCCGCGCCAGCAAAAAGGTGATATCCATCAAGCCCGGGTGATTGGCCACGAGCACGCCGCCGCCGGGCGGCAGGCGGTCGAAGCCGTGGTGCCGCACATCCATCAGCCGGATGAACCGGCCCCACCAGACAAACAGGGCAAAGAGGCGGTGGATCAGCCGCTGGAAGAACCGCTCGGTGCGCGCGGTCGCCGGCACCCAGCCGGTCAGGCAGCAGAACACCGTCAGGGCCAGCCCGCTCGCGCCGAAAAACACCAGCGACAGGTAATAACCGAGGAGTTGGATCGTGGACCGCATGGCCGGGAGGCGCTTCAGCGCCGGTCGGTGACCACAGGGTTGAGCGGCCCAAAGTTGAACCACAGGAGCGGATGCCGCCGGACCAGGACTTCCAGCTGGGCCAGCACGGATTGGAAATGCGGGCGCGCGGCGCCGAGGTTGGCTTCGCGGCCGGCCGCCGGGTCGGGCGCGAACACCGCCGAGGCGTGGACCCGGATTTCGTCCGGCCCCGCGCCCGGCACCGCCAGACAGAAGACCACGGGCCGGTCAAACATCACAGCGAGATGGTAGATGGTGAACGGGAACAGCCGCTGGGCGCCGAGGAAATGAAACGGCTCGGCCTTCGCGCTGAAGGCCAGCCGGTCACACTTCAGCGCAAGCGATTCGCCGGCCTCGATGGCGGCCTTCAGGTCGAACAGCAGCGTGGCGGGATCGTTGATCCAGAGAAACGTGAGCTGCGCGGCAAACCGCTCGCCCAACAGGCGCGTGTCGGTGGAATTGCCCACCCGCTGCCGGATGATGGTGACGCGCCGGCCGCGCTCGCTCAGCAGGTAGCCGAGCAGGTCGGAGCCGCCAAAGTGAAACGTGCCGAAAAGCGCCGGCCGGCCGGAACGCAGCAGCGCCTCGAACTCCGCTGCATGCTCCGGCTCCAGCACACACCGCACCCGCACGCCGCGACCCGCGCGGAGCTTGAGCATCAGTGAATCGGTGAAGGCCTGGAAATGCCGCCAGACCTCGATGAGCCGCGCCGGCCGGCCGAGCACGACGGCGAGATAGGCGCGGGAATGCGCCCGCTGCCCCGGCATGCACGCGAGCCCGATCCACGTGCCCGCCATCAGCAGCGGCCGGAAAAACCAGCTCGGCCACCACCGCTCCGCCCACAGCAGGAAACCATAACCCCAGCTCGGTCCGGGATTGCGCGGGACGGTGGACGGCGCACTCATGACCAGGCGAGCGTCCAGGATCCACCCGCTCCGTGCCAGCCCAAAGGCCGCCGTTCGGCCAGCGCGGCGGCAAAATCCTCCAGTGACGGACAAACCTCGTCGGCCGGCGGGCCCGGCGTGAAGGCCACCCGGCCGAGCCCGCCCGCCGGCTCGCGCGTCAGGATCGCGGCGAAGGCAAACGACCGGTTCGAGGCCATGCCGGGCTCCCGCATCCAGGTGCCGGCTTCCTCGCCGCCGACGAAGGCCACCCGGGCCGCCGGTTCGAGCAATGCGGTGAGCAGGGCTTGCTCCACCAGGCGGGTCCGGCCCGCGTGGGGCCACAGCCGGGCGATGGGCTGTTGCCGGCCGATCAGCACCTGCTGCACGCCGCCGGGGTGGATCGAGGTCTGGAACAACAGCGGACTCGCCGCGGGAAAACTCAGCAGAAAATCCTCCAGCGCGCGCGTCTCGGCAAAGGTCGACGCATAGACCAGGGCGTCCTCCGGCCCGAGCGGGGCGCCGTCGAGGGTCGAGCCGAGGAGCAGGCCGAGATGAGTCATCCGCCGCAGCGCAGTGCGCGGGAACTTGTCGGCCAGCCGCGTGCGCGCGCCGGCCACGGTTTCGTCCGGGGCGGGCCGCTCGACGCGCACGGGATGGAGGAAGCGCTCAGTCATGGGTGAGCAGCATGGCGGCATGAGCGCCGCCAAACGCATTACTGGTGAGGATGGCCCCGTCGAAGCCCGCATGGGCAAACGGCTCGAGCGCCACGGTGGCGGTGAAACTCGGTGCCGCTCCGCCCACCGTGCCGGGAATTTTCCCGCCCGGGCCGCGCAAGGCCGCCAGGGCGATCGCAAGCTCGACCAGCCCGCAACTGCCGAGCGTGTGTCCGAGACTCCCCTTCCAACCGGTGAGCGGCGCGCCCGGAAACTGCCGCGCGATCACTTCCGCCTCCAGCCGGCCCGCCTCGAGCGTGCCGGTGCCGTGGCCCTTCACCCACACGCGCCGGCCACCCGCGGCGGCAGCGATAGCCGCCGCGCAGGCGGCAAAGCCGGCGCCGTCCGGTTGGATGCCGGTGAAATGAAACATCTCGTTGTGCAGCGCGTGAGCCAGCAGCCGGAACGGGGCGGTCGCGCGCGTCAGCACCGCCCAGGCGGCGCCATCCCCGAGGCCGATGGAACCAGTCTCGCGCACGGCGTAAGGCGCGGGCATGCCGCCGTTGAGAATCTTCAGGCTGTGAAATCCGCCGGCGACGAACGGGCTGACAAAATCAAACGAGAACACGAGCACGCGGTCCGCCAGCCCGGCGTGCAGCAGCCGGGCCGCGTGCGCCAGGCCGAGGTGCGCGGTCACGCACGCGTGGGAGAAAACCGTGATGTGTTCGCCCCAGCCGAATTCAGCGCGGAGCAAATCCACGCTCGCGAATGGCGTGCCGTGCGCGAGATGCCGGGTGTCGTGATCGCGGGTGAAGGCATACAGGCTGCCGACGCCGAAGTTGCTGCTCGTCACGATGACCGGCGCGCGCGCCGTGCCCCACCCGCCCGCCGGGATGCCGGCGGCCAGCCGGCGCAGGCCGGGCACCCAGCGCGGTGGCAGGGTTTCATCCATGGGTCCGGTCAGCGCCAGCGGCACGAGGTCGCCGCCGTCGCGACCGAGTACGGGGGTGAGCTCCAGCGCCCGCCGGCCGGCAAGCAGCGCGGTGGCGGTCGCGGCGGCATCGCCGAAGGGTGTGAGGCAGTCACATGCCGCGAGCCCCACGGGAAGCTGATCGACGGACGTGTTCATTCGGCCAGGGGGCTTGACGGAATCATACCGGGGAATTCAACCAAGTATTCCACCGATGAACACGGATGAAATTCAGTCCAACATGTCATTCTGCGCCCCGCGAAGAATCCATCAATAAGGCCGCCGCGGGACGCGCGGCTGGATCCTTCGCGCGGCTCAGGATGACCGGCCTCGGTGGTTGCTTGGTCATCCGTGGTTCCCATTGCCGGCTGCAGACTCAGGCGCCGGGCGGGCGCGAACGGATATAGGCCGCGAGGGTGTTGACGCTGCCGAGCGCCGCACGCGATTCCTCGCTGCTGCCGATCTTGACCCCGAACTCCTTCTCGATCGCCAGCACGAGCTCCAGGGCGTCGAGCGAATCGAGGCCGAAGCGCGAGGAACCGATCAGGGGCTCGTCATCGGGAATGTCCTCCGGCCGGGCGCCGTCGAGCTTGAGCGTGGCGATGATGAGGTTCTTGAGCCGGAGCGTGAGGGAGTCAGGCATGCGAAGTTTACGGCAGGGCAACCACGCTCATCTGCGTAATCGCGTCCTGGATATTGTCCCGCGCAGCACCTTCGGTAGCGAGACGCAGGCGGGTGACACCGGCGAAAGCCTCGCCGGCCTTGGCCGTGTGACTGGTCGTAATCGCTTTGCGCCAGATTGCGGCATGGTCGCTCAGGCGGGTAAGAGTCCAGCTAGTTTCAATGGTCGCGGTCATCGAAAACCCAAACATGGGTTGTTGCAGGCGGACAATGGCGACTTGCAGTTGGTAGTCACCGGACTGACCGGCCGGAATTATTTTGGCAAAGAGGCCGGACTGCTGGATGGACTGGCTCAGCGCCGCAGCGAAGTCCGCACTGGAAATCTGGGAAGCGCCGGCGGCTGATGTTTCCGACCCGCCGGTGACGGACACGCTCAGGGACTCGGGGTGCTTGGTCACGGGGCCCAGTGACGTGGGCACCATGGCGTTGGATTGGGCTGGCGTGGCACAGCCCCCGAGGAACAGGCCAGCCAAAGCCAGCAGCAGGATCAGCAGGGGTCTTGTATGCATGGTTTATTTGTTTTTGAACAACTGGGAGAGGACTTCCTCCGCCATGCCGGCGGGAGACTTGCGTTGAAGTGAAGGACGGTAGGATTTTGCCGTGGCCAGAGCGATCTCGGTCTTGGGCTCGCGCAACTGCACATTCAGCTCAATCATATACATGGTGATATCCCACATCCATTTGTCCTGATAGGTGAGCGTCGCATCTATGTCGGTCGGGACGGCATTCGCTTCCCCGGTCGTGGCTTGATATCCCATCAAGTTGAGTTGATCGGCGATAACCCGGTTTATGGCGCGTTCGTCGGGTGCGAGATGGACGACATATATTTTCTTAATCTTCGAAAGATCTGCCCCCGGTGCGATATTGGAGGACATGCTGGCGCAGCCACCAAAAAGGAGGGCGGACGCGAGGAGGAGGAGGGCGATAAGCCTGCGGGGGTATTTCATGGTGTTGGGGTTGGGGTTGGGGGGGTCAGGCGGGGCGGCGCAGCAGATGGCAAACGTTGCTGCCGCCGAAACCGCTGCTGTTGTTGAGCACGAGGGACGGGGCCTCGTCAAGCGAAGCGCGGGGCAGGTCGAGACCGGCGCACACCGGGTCGGGTTCCTCCAGGTGGGCCGCGCCGGGGATGAAGCCCTCGTCGATGGCCAGCGCGCAGAAGGCTGCCTCCATCGCGCCCGCGAGCGACAGGCCGTGGCCGGTGAGCGCCTTGGTGCTGCTGATGCGGGGCGTCGCGTTCTGGCGCGTGAAAATATCGTGCAGCGCGAGCGCCTCCGAGCGGTCGCCCGCCACGGTGGAAGTGGCGTGGGCGTTAACGTAGGCGATGTCGGCGGCGTTGACCCGGGCGTCGGCGAGGGTGCGCCGCATGGCCTCGCGCAAGCCGGCGCCCTCGGGGTGGGAGGCGGCCACGCTGTAGCCGTCGCCCGCCTGGCCCCACCCCACCAACTCGGCGTAAAGGTGCGCGCCGCGCGTGCGGGCCAGCGCCGCGTCCTCGACAATGAGCGCCACCGCGCCGCCGGTGCCGACAAAGCCGTCGCGGCGCCGGTCGAACGGCCGCGAGGCCGTGGCGGGGTCCGGGTTGTTGGAGAGGGCGCGCAGGCTGGCGAACGCGACGATGCTTTCGGCGGTCATGTCCTCCGCGCCGACGACCAGCATCCGCGACTGCCGGCCGAGGCGGATTTCGTCCATGGCGTAGCCGAGCGCGTGGCTCGAGGACGCGCAGGCCGAGACAAAGCCGCAGACCGCGCCGGAGATCTTGTAGTGCGCCGCGAGGTTGAAGTTCAGCGTGCCGGCGATCGAAGAGACGATGCCCAGCGGGTTGCCGCGCTCGCCCTTCGTGGCGTGCATCTGCGCGAGAAAGTTGCCGAGCAGATACGGCGAGCCCGCCGAGGCGCAGAAGAGCCCCGTCGTGCCATCGGTCAACTCGCCGGCCGCCAGTCCCGCATCCGCCAGCGCCTGCTGCAGCGCGCAGAGCGCGTAGACACCGTGCGGCGCGAGGCCGCGGAGGAGCTCGCGGTCGACGGAGAAGTTATCCGGCCAGCGCCAGTCGCGCCAGCTGGGCGTCGGAAAGTCAAAGCCCCGGACCGGACCGGCGACCTTGACGGGCAGGGCCGGGTTACCGAAAAACTCGACCGGCGCGAAGCCGTGCCGCAATTCGCGCAGGCTGCGCAGGACGGTGGGACGGTCGTGACCGATGCTGGTGATGAAACCCAGGCCGGTGATGACGGGCAGCGGCGGCATGCAGGACGGGAGCGCGCTCAGCGCGGCGCGCGGCCGGCCACCTTGTGGCGGATGAAGCCGCGCAGGTCATCGAGCGTGCGCACCTGGACGATTTCGTCGTTCGTGATGCTGATGCGGAAAAGATCCTCGGCGAAAAAGACCACCTCAGTGATGGCGAGGGAGTCAAAGCCCAGGTCATCGATCAGTTGGGTGTCGCCGCGCATTTCGGCGAGCGGCTGCCCCGGCTCGCGGGGAATGAAGTCGGCGAGGATGGCCAGCACCACCGCATCCAACGCGACGAGGTCGCCGCCGGCCTCGTATTGGCGATACGCGGCCCGGAGGGCCGGCGGCAGATGCGGGCTGGCCGGGGTCGAGGGCTGGGCGGAAGAGGGGGGGACCGAAGGCTGCATGGTTGACGGGGCGGGAGGTCTGGGAAGGAAACTCTAGGACGGCGCGACTTGGGGCCAAGGCAAAATACACGGGGCCCCGTCTCAGGGCTTCACCCCACTATACTCGCTGAACAGGCCGAGCGCGGTGTTGCGTTTCACCGCGGCCAGCCCGGCGGAACGGAGGGCGTCCAGCACCGTCGCCGGCGGCACGCAGGCGTCCATCGTCTCCCAATAATAGCGCATCATCTCGCGGGCATCGCGGCTGCGCGTGAACAGACCGCTGAGGAAGGGATAGATGCGACCGAAGTAGATCCGAAAAAAGAATCCCCCCATCGTGCCCGCCGGCTTGGTGACCTCCAGGATGAGCACCTTGCCGCCGGGCCGGAGCACGCGGGCGTATTCGCGAAACGTTGTCTCGAGGTCGGTCACGTGCCGGAGGGCGTAGCCCATGGTGAGAAAATCAAACGAATTGTCCGGAAACGGCAGTGCCTCGGCGCGGCCCTGGACAAAATGGGCGGGCAGCTTCGTGCGGGCGACGGCCAGCATGCCCTCGCTCGGATCGAGGCAGGTGATATTGGCCGCCGTGCCGAGGATTTTCGCTGCCTCGATCGCCACGAGGCCCGTGCCGCAAGCCACATCGAGCACCTGCTGTCCGGGCTTCAGGCCGTGCCGCTGCTGCACCCAGCGACGATAACCGGCGCCACTGCGCAGAAAACCCCAGTCCACGATGCGGTCGTAATGCTTCGCGCCCTTGTCGAACAACCGGTTGACGAACTCCGGCTTGGCGCTGTCGGTAGCGTAGCGGTCCGTCAGGGTCGGGTGAGGATGCACAGGGTCATTCCCGCCCGGCCGACCCCAGATAGCCAGCCCTGAAATCAGCCCGCGGCCGATCCGCCGGAGTACGCCAGCGGCGGGCCGGCCAAATTAACCGTTGCCCGCGCGGCCCCGCCGGACGTTCAATCGCGGTCATGGCCATGCGTTTCAGTATTCTGGGGAGCGGCAGTGCGGGCAACTCCGCCCTGCTCCAAACGGACAACACCCGCGTGCTGGTCGACGCAGGATTTTCCGCCAAGCGGCTGGCCGAGTTGCTGGAAAATCTCGGCGAAAAACTGGAGGCCATCGACGCCATCTTCCTCACCCACGAGCACGGCGATCACGCGGCCGGGCTCAACGGCCTCGCGCGCTATCCTCATATCAAAGTCTTCGCCAACCGGGCCACGGCCGAGCAGGCCCAGGCCGGGCTCAAGCACCGCGTCGCCTGGCAACTCTTCGAGACGGGCGCCACGTTTCGCTTTCGCGATCTCGAGGTCAGCAGCTTCGCCGTGCCGCACGACGCGCAGGAGCCGGTCGGTTTTCTCATCGCGCACGGGGAAAATGATCTCCTTTCGCCGCGCCACAGCCTGGCGTGGCTGACCGACCTCGGCCACGCCCCGCCGCAGGTGCGCGAACGCATCCGTGCAGCCGATGTGCTGGTCGTCGAAGCCAACCACTGTCCGCAAATGCTGGAGGCCGACACCAAACGCCCGTGGTCCACCAAGCAGCGGATCAGCGGCCGGCATGGCCATCTCTCCAATGCCGCCGCGCGCGAGCTCATCGAGTCCATCGCCGATGCGCGCTGGCGCCATGTGTTTTTCGCCCACCTGAGCCGCGATTGCAATTCTCCCGCCGCCGTCGCAACCGCCTGCGGCGCCGTGCTGACGGCGCGCGCGTGCGGCTTCTCGGTGGTGGCCGCGGGCGCCGGCACGCCGTTCTACGAGTTCGGCTGAAATCCGTGTGGAAGATTGGATGAGGTGGGGGCCGTTGCCCTCGGCACGGGGCAGGCGGTTGAGGGCAACCGCCCCGACCCTTTCATCAGGTGCCACACACCGTAGCGGCAGACGTCCCGGCCTGCCGTTGCCTGACTCCACCGACCGGGACGCCGGTGGCTGCGAAATTCCCGCCGCCAATCAGACCGCGGGTTTCTTCTCGTGCTCGTCGATGTATTTGCGGGTCGCGTCCGGCAGTTCGTTCCAGATGCGCCAGGCAATGATGCCCCCGCCGAGGGCAAACGGCATCAGGAAGATCGGCCACCATTGCCAGCTGTAACCCGACAGATAGCCCACGCAGATCGATTGCACGCTGCTGCCCAGATAGACGCACCCGTCAAGAATGCCGGAACACGTCGCGGTCGCCTTGCGGCCGCCGAAATCCGCGGCGGCCGTGCCCGACATCAGGGAATGCACCCCGGTCACCGCCGCCACAATCAGGAGCGCCGCGATGCCGACCACGAGCGGCATCGAGAAGATGTTCAGCGCCATGACGGCCGCCATCAGGAGCATGAAGATGCTGAAGATCGCTGCCGGGGGCGCGCGGCGGGACTGGAAAAACTTGTCTGAGATCAACCCGCCGGCGAAACCGCCGACGATGCCGAAAACGCAGAGCAACAGGCCCCAATTGGCGAGAATACCCTCCGCCCCCGTTTGCTTCACGTCATGGGCGAAAACGGAATACCACTGCATAATGCCGTTGCGCAGCACGCCGGCGGTCAGCTCGACCCCGGCGAACATCAGCATGAGCGGGTTGAGGAAAACTTTCTTGAGCAGGTCGAGGGTCGAATATTCCTCGTGCATATGACCGGATGACGCGTCGTGCGTATCAAGGTGGGGAAACCCGGCCTCCTCCGGTGTGTCCTTGATCAGCCAGACATCGAGAGCCACCCACACCAGCAAAATGGCGGCCGGAATGAAAAACACCGCCCAAGTGGCATCCAACCCCGATCCCTCCGGCAGGAAGATCCGCCGGATCAAAGTGCTCAGCCAATTGGCCGTGCCGGGGGCGTTGGCCCTGGTCATATTGACGATGGCCGTGCCCCAATCGAAGGCGAAATAGACGCCGAACGAGATCAGGGTGCCGAAGATCGCCCCGAACAAGCCCCGCTCGCGCACGTGAAACCAGTTCGCCTTGACCTTGATGATCGAGACCGCGCCGTAACTTTGGAAATACATGTTGAGCGCGTAGACCGCCGAGAACACGCCCACCAGTCGCATGTGCAGCCGGCCCGTCACCACCAGCCAGGTGATCACGCCGAGCGCCATGTTGGCCAGCGAGGCGCCGAGGGCCGCGATGATGATGCCCTTCTTGCCACCGATCTTGTCCACCAGCGGCCCGTTCACGAGGAAGGACAGCGCGTAGGTCCCGGTGCCCGCCGCGAAGATCAGGCCGAACTCCTCATTGGTCATCAGTGAACCGAGCGCGGTTTTCGCGACCGTGAGATTGTAGCGCCCCATGTAGAGAAACGCGTAGGTCATCCCCAGCGGAAACCAATTGATGAAGCGGCGGCTCAGGAACCACGGGCCGTGCTTAAGCGGGTTGTTATAGAAATAAATCCCGATAACGATGAGCAGGCAGATGCCAACGAGGCCGATGTCCATAAAGCTAGGTGGGGGTCAGAATGCCTGATGCTGGCCGCTAGCCTGCATTTTTCACCCTCGCCACGATATTTTGGCGGTGCTCGACGACTCTCAGCCCGCGTGGGTCCGGCGCTTGGTCGGTCCTGCGGGCTGAAACAACCCCGACTTGTCGGGGTTGTCTTAGCCCGGATCTCCTGAGCAGCCATGAATGCGGAAAAAGATTTGGCACAGGATGTGGTTTCGGCTGCGAGGAGAGTGTGAAATATCCGGGCTCGGCGGCGATCGGGGAATATGACGCCGGCAAACTACTTGGCACCGAGGGCAACGCACGACGAAAATTGCCCGGCGCGGTGGATTTGTTGCCCGCGGCATGCTCCCAATTGCCGCGCGGTTTAGCCACTTCGAGCGCCGGTCCATGGGTAGGGCGAGTCGTCCCCGACGAGCCTCGGCCCCACGACGGGCTCGGGGCCTGAGCTTGTCGAAACGGCTCATCCGGCTTGTCCGCCATAGTCCCGCTTGGGCGGGACGACGGCGGAAGGATGTCGGACTGCCGCTTCGCTCGGTACGCCCTACCGGGAGTCCGAATGCAGTTCGTAATCCCATTTACGATTTGCACGTTCTGACTGGCTAGCGGCAGGCGTCCCTGCCTGCCGATCACACCCGCGGAACCTGCGGGGCTGACCGCCCTGCATTCATCCAAGCCGAAGCCGTTCGACCGGCCCTGCGACTTGCTCCGGGTGGTGAGCAGAGTCGAACCGCTCACGGTCCCTGACAAGCTTCGAGGTATCGGACCCACCGCGAATGAATCGTTCCGGCTTAGGCCGGATTAGGCTTTGCCGACTGGCCGGATAGCTGCTTGTTAACCTGCCCCATGCCTTCGACCGCCTCCCTTCGTCGTACCAAGATCATCGCCACCCTGGGACCCGCCACCGAGAGCGAGGAGATGCTGGTCAAACTCATCGCCGCCGGTGTCGATGTCGTCCGCCTCAACATGGCGCACGCCAAACACGATTGGACGCGCCTGATCATCCGCCGCATCCGCGCTGCGGCCAAGACCGCCGGGCGCGAGGTCGCGGTCATGATGGACATCAAGGGCCCGGAAATCCGCACCGGCGACCTGGCCGTGCCCATTGAGCTCAAGGCCGGCGAAATCTTCGACTTCACGGTCAAGCCCGGCGGCGAACGCGACCACGCCGAGGAAGTCCGCTCGGTGGACGTCAATTATCGCGACCTCGTCAACGACATCAAGGTCGGCGACACGGTGCTGGTCGATAGCGGCCTCATCCGCCTCGAAGTGCTGTCGAAGGATCAGGCCCACATCCGCTGCCGCGTGCTCACGCCCGGCTGTCTCACTTCGCGCCGCCACATCAACCTGCCGGGTGTGCACGTCAATCTGCCGTCTTTCACGGAGAAGGACAAAGGCGACACCATCGTCGGCATCGAGGAAGGCGTCGACTTCATCGCCCTCTCGTTTGTGCGCGAGGCCTCGGATGTTGAGCAACTCCGGGTGTTCCTGAAGGAAAGGGGGTCCCGCGCCCGCATCGTCGCCAAGATCGAGGATCAATCGGCCATCGACAATCTCGATGACATCATCCGCGCCACCGACGTCCTGATGGTGGCCCGCGGCGACCTCGGGATCGAGGTGCCGCTGCAGGAACTGCCCGTGATCCAGCGCCGGGCGGTCCGCACCTGCCTGGCCATCGGCCGGCCCGTCATCATCGCCACCCACATGTTGGAATCCATGATCACCCAGCCGGTCCCGAACCGGGCCGAGATCACCGACGTGGCCAACGCCGTCTACGAACAGGCCGACTGCGTCATGCTCTCCGGTGAAACCACCATCGGCAAATACCCCCTCGAGTGCGTGAAAATTCTCGACACCATTTCCCGCCGGATCGAGGAGGAACAAGCGGCCGATATTACCGAACCGGCCGTGTTCATCAGCGAGCGCATGAAGGTCTTCCGCGCCGCCGTGGTGCTCGCCAACGAAATCCCCCGCTCGCTCATGCTGGTCTTCACCCGGCACGGGACCAATGCCGCCGGCATCGCCGCCCACCGGCCGCCGCATGCGCCGATTCTGGCGGTCACGGATAACATCGAAACGATGCGTCACCTGCGGATGGTCCGGGCGGTCGAGCCGTTTCTGCTCACCCCGTTCGGCGAACCCGAGGCCACGATCGAGCGGGCGATATCATCGCTGCTCAAGCTCGGCCGCATCAGTGACCGGGATAAGCTGATCATCGTCTCTGATATCCAAACCAAGGACCGCCGCATTGACAGTATCCAGCTGCGCGAGGTTTTTAAATCCGAGTCGTGAAAGGTCTCTCCCTGCTCCCGGCGTTGCTGCCGCTCGCCGCCCGAGCGGCGTCGAGGCCGGCCGGAACGTCGGCGGGGTGATCGCCCGGGAAATGCTGAAAATCCCGCCGGGCAAAAAATTCTGGAGGAACTCCGCGCGGAGGCCGCGCCGTTTCTCCGCAAGCAAGCGGCCTGAGCCGGAACAATTCATTCGCGGTGGGTTCGATTCCCCGAAGCTTGTCAGGGACCGTGAGCCGGTCGAACGGCTTCGGCTTGGATGAATGCAGGGCGGTCAGCCCCGCCGGTTCCGCGTGGAGGGCCCGTCTCCCGACGGGCCGCGGCTGGTCGCGCCGTTGTTGGGCGCAACAAACCCGGTGTGCCCCGTTAACCCCTTCCTGTTGAATCCTGCTGGATTCACGGGATCAGTCGCCCTGCCTTCGCAGTGGCTGAGCTGGCGTTCCAGGGATCGTCCACCGGCCTTCGCCGGGGCGCTTGTCCGGGCCGTCGCCCGGCAAAGGAGACCAGCCCTCC